>JBAXCM010000345.1:0-5272 GCA_037141475.1 Verrucomicrobiota bacterium
ATGGATGACGGATGGATGACGGATGGATGACGGATGGATGACGGATGGATGACGGGCAATGCGGCAAATTTCATGTTTGGGCAGGGTTGAGCTTGCCCGGAGGCGCGTCTGGGGATAGGGAGACGCATCAAACGTCGTTCCTTCAGCTTTCTTCTCGCCCGGCGGTACCTCAATCCCCGCCGCGCCATGCTGTCGTCTTTTACCCTCATCTCGCTGATCGGGGTGATGCTCGGCGTGCTCGTTCTTGTCGTCGTGATGGCGGTCTATGCCGGATTGGAACGCGATGTGAAGGGCCGCTTGCTGGGGTTTACTCCGCACATTTTGCTGCGCTTCCAACCCGGCGGCATGGGCGAGGGGAGCCCGATGGGCGATTGGCGCAAGGCCGCAGCGATGGCCAAGGCACTGCCCCACGTGCAGGCGGCCGCCCCGTACATCGCGGACAATGTGATCGTGGACGTCGGGTCGCGGCAGCGTCCTGTGCTTTTTCATGGCATCGATACCACGGATCCGGCGCAGGTGGCCGGTCTGACGAAAATGCTGGATCTGGCGAGGTATCCGTCATCCAGCGCTGATTTGGGGATTGACGACCGGGTGATCGTCTCCTCGCTTCTGGCTGAGCAATTCGGCCTCAGTGTTGGCGACAAATTGCGCCTCTACTCGACACGCAATTTTGAGGAGGTCATGCGAGCTTACAAGGCGACGGAAAACCCACCGGTGCGCGACGCCTATGCCGCGATCTGGAAAAAGGCCACCACCGCGCTGGCGGGGGCGTGGCACCCGGAGAACGACGGATTTTCGGTACCGCCCAAGGTGTTGGAGGGTGAGATTTATGGGCCGTTGTACCGGATATTTTCGGATAACATTCGCAAGCCCGAGCAGGAATTGCTCAACGAGATCCTTCTGGCCATGGATCCAGCCCTCAATAACCCGTCCTATCATTTCAGTGCCGATGCCAAAGCCGGCATCGAGGAATCCATTGAGCGCCTCAATACAAGCGACGCTGAAAAAATGGACGGCGACATCCTCAAGGGGCTAAAATCCATCGTGCTGCCCAAAGAGGCCGAAGTCAGCGGCGTCTATCAAGCGTCGCAAATGGCGGTAACGCCCGATTTGTTCATGCCGTTGCAGCTGGCCCAAAGCCTGGCCGGCCTGGAGGACGGGGTGCAGGGGATAGCGCTGCGCCTCGACGACCCGTATCGGGCCGAACCCGTGGCCGCCGCCGCACGTGTGACGCTTGGCCCGGATTGGTCGCTGCTTACCTGGGGCGAGCAATACCAAGCGTTCTCCACGCTGATCAACCAGCAGCGGGTCATGATGTACTTCGCACTTTCATTCATTGTGTTGGTTTCGGCCTTCTCGATGATGGCCGTCATGTTCACCGTCACCATTCAAAAACGCCGCGAAATCGGCGTGATGAAGGCGCTGGGCGCCGCCCCTGGGCAAATCGTGCGAGTCTTCCTGTATCAGGGGATGATTCTAGGCGTGCTCGGTGCGGTTCTGGGTGTGGCGCTCGGCCGGGTGGTTATTTTGTTTCGTGGGGAAATCCAGCTGGCGTTCCGGGCCTTGGGTTTCGATCCATTTTCAGCCTCGTTCACTGGCTTTACCCAGCTACCAGCGTTCAACAATCCGCTTGAGCAAGCGGTCATCGCGGTGATGGCCTTCATTCTGTGTTCGTTGGCGGCTTTGGTGCCGGCATTCTTCGCAGCTCGTTCTGATGCCGCCAAATCCCTCCGCAACCTCTGAACCATGGATATTTGGATCATCCGCAACGGCGAAAAAGTCGGCCCCATCCATGACTACGAGGCCCGTCGTAGAATCCTGTCCGGCGAACTGGCCTGCGATACCCATGGGTGGCACGAGGGATTGGACACATGGCGACCGCTATCCGAGATGGCTATCTTCAAGGACGACTGCGACGGTCTCCAATTCATCGACGTGAACACCGAGCACACCCCCGGTGACGAGGAATCGGAGATCTTAGATGCGGTGAAAGCCTCGCCACCTCCGCTACCCTCCTCCCTGGCACTCGGGCGGCGGTTCTGGGCTCGCTCGTTCGATATCCAAGTCTATATCGCCGTATGGTGGCTGTCCATGTGGGTTACCGGCCGCAACATTGATGCCGTGTTCAGCAACCTCTGGATCATGGTCGCACAACTCGTGCCATGGTTCATCTTGGAGTCCATCCTCATCCATCACTTCGGCACCACGCCGGGCAAGTGGTTGTTAGGACTGCATGTGGCCAATACCAATGGCACGCCTCTCAATCTGGCCGCTGCCACTCTGCGTTCGTTCCGGGTTTTATTTGGAGGGATTGGTTTTGGCTGGGGCTTGCTTGCAGTATTCTGTCAGACGCTGAGTTATTTCACGGCCAAACGGCTAGGCAGCGCCCTGTGGGATAAAGCCGGCGGACATCGGGTTCTTGCCCAGCCACTGGTCGCTTGGCGGGTGACGATCATGGCCTGTGTGTTCTTCGCCGCCCTGCAATTGCAAATGGCCGTCATCGGCCCATCCATCTATAAATACGCCGCAGAGAAGTTTCCCTTCATGAAAGAGGAATTGGAAAAAACCCAACCGTGGCAGTTGCCTCCGCGTTAGTCTCAGAGCAGCGATAGACAATGATCTTGTGCCCCGTCGGCATCTCGAGACCTGAAGGACCAGCGATGTAGCAGATGACTGGCTGATGTGGCTTAGCAATACCAATTGTCTGTCACCTTGTCATGAAAACTGCCATCACCCCGGGCTGCGTGCGGATGACCACCGAATCCCCTTGGATTTCAAAGACGATTTTGTCGCCCGTTTTCAAATGCAAGGCACGGCGGATGTGAGCTGGGAGGGTTGTCTGGCCCTTGCTGGTGATAGTGGATTGGGTCATGGAAATTCCTTATTCGCTGAGTAGCTGGCCTTGTATTTTTTAGAAGGCAAGGGATTTTTGGCCTATTGATTTTCCCTTACTGGCGGTGGAAGAATTTGGCGACGGCTTCGCTGCGGGAGTGGACGTGGAGTTTGGAATAGATATGCTTCACGTTCATGCGGATGGTTTCGATGCTCAATGCCAACTGGTCGGCAATCTCCTTGTAGGCACCACCGCGAGCCAGCAATTCGAGCACCTCTCGCTCCCGCGGCGAGAGCCCGGGCAACTCGGAGGCCCCGTTATCCAGTTGATTGAAATGGCGCACCACCTGGCGGGCGATCGTGCTGCTCATCGGCGCTCCACCCTCATGAACCTGCCGGATCGCGTCGATGACTTCCGCACTGTCGGCACGCTTGAGCAGGTAACCATTGGCTCCAGCCCGCAGCGATTGGAAGATTTTCTCACTCTCCTCATACGACGTGAGCATCAGGAATTGGAGGTTGGGACAGCAGGCACGCAGTCGCCGCAAACACTCGATGCCGTCGATGCCTGGCAGATTGATATCCAGCACCGCCACTTCGGGTGGGTGAAGCGGAATGGCAGCCAGCGCGGCTTCCGCCGTAGGATAACTACCGCTGCACTCGAAGCCTGAGGAGTTGGCGATTTCCCGTGCCAGGTTGCCGCGCACCCACTCGTCGTCCTCAATGATCGCGACGCGGATTGATTTGTTAGGTGTCATGCCGATTTCATGGGGTTCAAGCGGACTTGCAGGGTGATGGTGGTGCCTTGGCGGGGGACGCTGGTGATGTGCAACTCCCCGCCAATGGCCGCGAGCCGGTGGCGCATGTTGCCAAGGCCATCGGCACCGGCCGCAGGTGGCGCTGGACTGAATCCGCACCCGTCATCCCGCACCGTCAAGCTCAAAACCCCGCTGTCCACAGTCAATCCCAGCCAAACACGGCGTGGCGCACCGTGTTTGACGGCATTGTTGAGGGCCTCCTTGGTCGCCAAAAACAGGTTGTGGCGCTGGTCCGAGGACAACATCACATCCGGCAATATCAAGGGGACGTCCAGCTCGCAGGCAATCCCTGCAGGCCGGAGAAATTCCTCAGTGTAATGGACCAGATAGGTGGCCAGGCTGTCCAGCGTGTCATTGCGTGGGTTAACGGTCCACACGACCTGGTCCATGGCCAAGACCACCTCGCGGGTCGTTTCGGCAATCGCCGCATCGGGCAAACCGGCGGCGAGCTTGCCGATTTTGGTGAGGTTGCCGCCGATCTCGTCATGCAGGTCGCGGGCAATGCGGGAACGCTCCCGTTCGGTTGCCCGAAGCATTTCCAAGCGCTCGATGCGGAGGCGATGGCGGCGCTGCACGCCGGCGAGGATTCCCCAACCTAACAATCCAGCTGCGGCCAGAGGACCGAGCACCCGGAACCAGACCGTTTCCCACCAATACGGATCGACTGTTAGATCGAGACTTGCGCCGTTGGTATTCCAAACGCCCTCGCTGGTGCAGGCGCTCACCTCGAATTGATAGTGCCCGGGCGGGACTTGGGCGTAGGTGGCGGATCGCAATGAGTCGGCCTCGACCCAGTCCTTGTCGATGGGGAGCAGTCGGTACCTGAAGGAGAGGGTTTCCGGTTTTGTGAACGTCAAAGCGGTGAAAGCAAACTCGACGCGCCGCTGGCCCGGCGCGAGGTGCAGGCGAGTGCCGCTGCGGCCCAATTCGAGGGGGGCTTCGGCATTGGGGGCTTCCGGACTTCGGCCCGCTTGGTAAGCCGCCACGGTTTGGGCATTGGCGGTGACCCGTTCGATGACCACAGGCGGCGGTTCAGGATTTTCCTGGAGATGGTTTGCAGACACGGCGGCGATGCCCGACTGCATGGCAAACAACAAGCTGCCATCCGTGCCACGCTGTGCGCCCGGCCAGAAGTTGAAGTTCGCCTGCAAGCGCAGCAGCCCGTCGTTGCGGCCATAAGCCACTGAGCGGACACGCGTGGTCCGGCCGGTATCGCAGTCGTCCAGATCTTTTTCGCACACGCTGAAAATGCCGCGGTTGCCCGCGAACCACAGTCGGCCCAGCCCATCGGCGAGGATGTTGCAGATATAGTCGTCATGCAGCCCCTGGCCGCTGCGCCACTGGCTGAAACGGCCTGCTTTGAGACGTCCGAGCCCTTGGCCGCCGTAGCCAATCCACAGGCTGCCGTCTGCCGTACCTAACATGCTTCTAATCTCGCAGGGAGCGGCCAGGGTGGCTGCGGTTTCGTCTGTGAGGACCTCAGCGTGTACCCGCAGCAAGCGGCAGCCGTAGGTCGCCACCCAGCAGTCGCCGGCAGCATCCATTGCCAGGGCGATAACCGATCCGGCACCGGAGGGTAGTTTGAACGTTCGGAGTTGCCCGTCCTTGTGGCACTGCAAGAC
>JBAXCM010000346.1:0-5261 GCA_037141475.1 Verrucomicrobiota bacterium
GATCCTTCTGATCCTTCTGATCCTTCTGATCCTTCTGGTCCTTCTGGTCCTTCTGATCCTTCTGATCCTTCTGATCCTTCTGATCCTTCTGATCCTTCTGATCCTTCTGGTCCTTCTGGTCCTTCTGGTCCTTCTGGTCCTTCTGGTCCTTCTGGTCCTTCTGGTCCTCCTTGTTCTGCTGTTTCTTCAACTCCTCGAGTTTCTTTTCAACCAGCGTCTTGTTATAGCGAGCATCCTCGTCGGACTCATTGAGGGCCATGGCGTCTTGATAGGCTTTTATGGATTCCTCCCATGTCTTGATGGTCGCCTCAGGATCTTTCTCTGCAGTGCCCTGGCCAGCCCGATAGAGCGAATTGCCAAGATTGTAGTAGGACCGTTGCTGCAGCGAGAGATCCGGCGTGTGCAGCGACGCCCGAAGCGAGTCGGCCGCCTTCGCAAACTCACCTTTGGCATAGAGTTCTGTGCCCTGATTGTAAACGACCCGCGCGTCAGTCACCGCTGCAGGTGCTTCCGCCGCCACGCCCGCTCCTTGTGAAACCAACAGTAGTAACCCGCCTGCCACCATCACCGTGACCCGTCGGGCCGCCGACGGCAACGCCCGTACCGCCTTGATCCGCCGCCGCTCGCCAATGAAAAATTCCAGCAGCCACAGCGCGAGGGCCGCGCCGAGCGGCCATTCAAAGCGCTCTAGCGGAATCCGCTCCATCCGCTGGTTCAACTCACTTTGCGGCACCAGGCGCAGTTTTTCTTGATAGATCCTGTCCAGCCCTTCGGCACCCCGGCCCAGCGCCACATACAGGCCGCCCGTATCATCGGCGATTTTTCGCAAGGTTGCCTCGTCGAGTTTGGTTTTAACGACTTGTCCGTCGGAGTCGCGCAGGACATCAATGCGGCCGTTTGGAAAATGCAGTGGAATCGTCGTGCCTTCGGGATTGCCCACGCCGACCGGATAGATGGCCATCCCGTTTTTGGCCGCCGCCTTGGCCGCCTCGAGCGCGGAGCCCTCCAGGTCCTCGCCGTCGGTTAGGAGAACCAGCACCCTGTGGTTGTTGCCGCTCTCGTCAAAGAGTCGCTCGGCTTCCTTGATCGCACTCGCCAGATCGGTGCCTTGGCGGGGAATGATATCTGTGTCCAGTGCATTCAATGATTCGCGAAATGCATCGTAATCCAGCGTGAGCGGACATAACGCAAATGCACTGCCGGCAAACGGAATGAGTCCCACACGGTCGCCACCGAGCCGCGCCACAAAATCCAAAATGCCAAGGCGGGCACGCTCAAGCCTGTTAGGTGTTAAATCCTCGGCCAGCATGCTCCGTGAAGTATCCACGGCGAATAAGATATCGATGCCTTTGCGTTTGACTTCATGCCACTCGTACCCTTTCTGAGGGCGGGCGATGGCGGTAAAGGCCAGCATGAGTGCCAGCAGCCACAGTGCACGTTTGACGCGGCGCAGGCGAGGCGACAAGCCGCCGCCGAGTCGCAGGAGGAAGCGTGGATGGATGAACTGGGCAAGGTCTGCTTCGCGGCGACGGTCGCAGCGCCGAAACAGGGTTAGCAGCCCGGCGCACGCGAGGAGGCCCGCGCCGAGCCACAGCGGCTGGGCGAAGTGGAGAGCGAACTCATCCGTGGGGTGTGGCGACGTGATGGCAGATAGGATATTCACGGCAGGCGGCGGAAGCGGGTTTGGCTGAGGACCATTTCTAGCAGCAACAAGGCCAGTCCGGGCCCGAGGAAATACAGGTAGAGCTCGTCGTATTGCTGGTACTTTTTGAGCTTGTGGGTGGTGGTTTCAAGTTTGTTGATGGACTCGTAAATGCTTTTCAGAGAATCCGTGTCGGTGGCTCGAAACTCTTGGCCACCGGTGGCCGCCGCCACCTGCTGCAGCATCTCCTCGTCGATTTCCACCTTCATCGTTTGAAGGCGCGTGCGGCCAAATGCATCCCTAACCGGCACTGGCGCCTCGCCACGGGTGCCCGCCCCAATCGTGTAAATTTTGATGCCCAGTGCCTTGGCGGCTTCGGCGGCGGTGAGCGGATTGGCCGCCCCGGCGTTGTTCACTCCGTCGGTTAGTAAAATGATGATGCGCGATTTCGCGGTCGAGTTGCGGAGGTGATTGACGGCTGAGGCGATGGCCGAGCCGATGGCGGTGCCGTCCTCGACTTGTCCGAGGCTCACTCCGGCCAGCCGCTTGCCCAAGAATTCCTGGTCGAGTGTGAGCGGGCTCACCAGATAGGGCCGAGCCGCGAATGCCAGCATGCCGATGCGGTCGTTAGGCCGCTCGCTGATGAATTTGCCGACCACCTTTTTGACCACGGCGACCCGGTTGGCCGGTTTGCCATCCAGGGTGAAATCCAGGGCTTCCATTGAGCCGGAGACGTCCAGAGCGAGCATGATATCGATGCCGCTTGCTTCCACATCAGTGCTGCCCTTGCCAAGGCGCGGACGGGCCAGCGCCGTGATGAGCAGGGCCAGAGCGAGCAATCCCAGAAATGCCAAGATACCGCCGACCCTTGAGCGAGGGCGGGCACCGGCTTGGATGGCATCGTCTGTGGATGGCATGCGCAGCGCTATGGGTTGGCCCCTTCGGCCGCGCCAAAATGCCAGCAACGGCAGGCACAGCAACAGCCACAGCCATTGCGGGTGGACGAATTGAAAACTTCCGGTCATGGTGTGAGGGGCCGGGATTTGGTGTGGGTTGGGGGCGTGGCGGTGGTCCTGACGAAACCGCGTGCGGCATGGATGAGATCACCGCGCTGGGGCGCATCCAGGTCAGAGGCCGCAAATTTCGCCAAATCGCAGGCCTTGAGAAACGTCCGCAGATGCTCGCTCTCACCGATCAGCGGGGTGTCCGCCGCCCCGGCTAATTCTCGCAAAAATTCCTCGGTGCTACGGCGCGGCGCGGCCAGCCCGAAGCGATCGGCGATGTACTGGCGGACCGTCTGTGCGGCCCGGTTGGCAAAGGCTTCCGCAGCCAGCGCCTCGCGCGACGCTTCGAGTTGCGTGAGCGCCGCCAGCGCGATTTGCGGCGGGCTTTGGCGGCGCTTGCGCCGGGCGTGCCAGCGCCACAACAATCCTGCGATCACCAACGCAAGGACGGCCCCGCCGACACCGAGCCAGAGCGCTGTGTTAGGCTTGGGCGGGAGCGGAATCTCCACCAGCGGCTTTGGCCCGCGGATGTCATCGGCGGGCTCAGGCGTTTGGGCGGTTAGATGGGCGGCGGCTCCCAGCATGAACGCCAGCACCGCGCTGAGGACAGCGCTGGCGGACTTGCTGCGGATGATTTTACTTCCTAACATTTCAGGGCGAAAAATGATCATTCAGCCGGAGCGGTGGCGGCGTTTATGGAAAAATCCCATCAACTCGGGCAGCCAGTTTTGGCCGTTGATGCACTCCAATAAATCGACGCCGAGCGAGCGGATTCGCATGGCGGTGAGTTCGCGGCGCTGGCGGGATTTGCTGGCGAAGGCGTCGCGCACTTTGGCGCTGCCGGTATCCAGTTCGACGACCTGGCCGGTTTCGGCGTCTTCGAGGCGGATGCGGCCGATGTTAGGCAGTGAGTGTTCGCGTGGATCGGTGACGGACACGGCGATGAGGTCGTGGCGGCGGTTGCTGATTTGCAATTTGCCGCGCAAGTGGTTGAGGCGTTCGTCGAAAGGGGTGCCGACGCAAAAATCCGACACGAGGAAGATGACGGCTTTGCGGTGCATCACCTGATTGGCGAAATCCAGGGCCCGGGCAATATTGGTGCCCCGGTGAGCGGGTTGGAAGAACAGGGCCTCGCGAATCAAGCGCATGATATGCATCCGGCCCTTGCCCGGCGGAATGTATAACTCAACTTCGTCGCTGAACAATATCAGCCCCACCCGGTCGCGGTTTCGAATGGCCGAGGCCGCCAGCACTCCGGCGGCTTCGGCGGCCAGTTCCCGTTTGGAATCGGCTACAGAGCCGAAATCCGCAGACCCGCTCACATCGATCATTAGCAGAATCGTCAGCTCGCGTTCTTCGGTGAAAAGTTTGATATGTGGTTCGCCGGTGCGAGCGGTGACGTTCCAATCAATGGTGCGCACGTCATCGCCCGGCACGTAGTTTCGCACCCGGTCAAAGTCCATGCCGCGGCCTTTGAAGACACTGGCGTAGCCGCCGGCCAGCGAGTCGTTGACGAGGCGGTTGGTGCGCACTTCCATGCGCCGCACGCGGCCGAGAATCTCTGCGGCACGCGCCTGGTCTTCAACGCTGATGGGCGTGGTGGCGGTCGGTTGGATCATGGCACCGGCAACTCGTCGAGCAGGCGGGTAATGATTTGCTCGCTGTTGAGACCTTCCGCTTCCGCCTCGTAGGTGATGGTCACCCGGTGGCGAAGCACGTCCATCGCCACGGTCTTCACATCATGCGGCGTCACGTAACCCCGCCCATTGAGAAATGCGTTGGCCCGGCTCGCCAGGGCCAAATTGATGGTGGCACGCGGCGAGGCACCGACGCGGATGAGGGGGGCGATATGTATGCCGAACGCATCGGGGCGACGGGTGGCATGCACCAGTCGCACGATGTAGCGCTTGACCTTTTCATCCAGATAGAGACGGTTCACAACCGAGCGTGCCTGTTGGAGTGCCTCAAGACTGACCATCGGAGCGGGTGCCGGCAGGTCTTCGGTGGTGCCTGCCAGATCGAGAATGCGCAGCTCCTCGTCCTCCGTCGGATAGTCCATGATCACCTTCATCATGAAACGGTCCAGCTGGGCCTCGGGCAGCGGATAGGTTCCTTCCTGCTCCAGCGGATTCTGCGTCGCTAACACAAAAAATGGAGTTGGCAGCGCAAAACTCTCCTCGCCGATGGTCACTTGTTTCTCTTGCATTGCCTCCAGCAGAGCGCTTTGGACCTTGGCCGGGGCCCGGTTGATTTCGTCGGCGAGGATGAAGTTGGCGAACACCGGGCCGTGTTTGACGCGGAAGCGGCCCTCCCGCGGATCATAAATCTCGGTGCCGACGATATCGGCTGGCAGCATGTCCGGGGTGAATTGGATGCGGTTAAACTTGGCATCCACCAGTGAAGCCAGGGTTTTGAGCGCCAGGGTCTTGGCCAGCCCAGGCACCCCTTCCAGCAAAAGGTGGCCCTTGACCATCAGCGCGATGAGCAACCGGTCCACCAACTCGCTCTGGCCAATGAGGTAACGGCCCATCTCCGCTCGCAGCGGCTCGATCCAGTGCGAGGCATCGCGCACCAAGCTCTCCGCATCCGCGGGGCTGAGCAGGGCAGGGGAGGGC
>JBAXCM010000347.1:0-5260 GCA_037141475.1 Verrucomicrobiota bacterium
GGCACCCTGACGCTGCCGGATGGCACGACCAAAGATATACTAACCGATACGGCGGGAGCGGTGGCGTATCAATTCCCAGCAGCCGCCCTGAAGCCGGGCGCCTATTTTCTAACACTGAACATGCCCGCGGTCGATGCCGGACACACACTCGCTCTCAACATCGTCGAAAACGAATTCAGCGCGCAGTTTGACAAGCTGCCGGAAGTGGCGCTCGCCGGCGAAGCGTTCGACCTCAAGGTCAAAACCGTTAGTTATCGTGGCGAGAATTTCGCCACGCCCTTGAAGCTCACCATCGTCCGTCGCGAGCCCGCAAAATCCAGCCGCGTGTTGGAAGGCGTGCCGTGGATCAGCGGGTTCACCAACTCGCCCGCCGACACGCCGCTTGCCGAGCACCCGCTGCAAACGGCTGCCAGCGGCGAGGCTAACCAAACGATCACGCTGCCGCAACCGGGGCTTTACGTGTTGAAGCTAACCGGCAAGGACAAGCAGGGTCATGACATTTCGGCAGAGACCACACTTCGCGCCGCAGGCGGTGACGATGATTCAAAACTGCGCTTGCTGTCCGACGCCACCGACCTCGTCGCCGGCCAGCCCTTCAAGCTGCGGGTGCAGTCCGCCAGCGCCCACCCGTATGCCCTGGTCACCGTCCACGCACAGGAATTCTTCAGCCATCAGTTGATCGAATTGAAGGCCGGCAGCAATGCCCTGGAGCTTCCAACTGCCGCCGCCTACACGCCCAATTTCCGCGTCACCGTCGCCGCGCTGGACGGACACCAAGTCAACCTCACGTCCCGGCCATTCGAAGTGCGCAGTGGCTTGAAAGTAACCCTCACGGCCACTGGAGCCGGAGCCGCAGGCTATAGCGTTAAGACCACGGACTTGGCTGGCAAACCCGTCGCCGCCAGCGTGTTCACCCGGGCATGGAGCCTAACGGATGACGCGCCCTACAAGCCATCGGGCAGGGTCGTCATTCCCGCCCGCTCCACCGGACTGAGCGTCGAGTGCAGTGTCACCTTCTCCCATCCGGGGACCTCGCGCAAACTAACCAACGGCAACTTCGCAGTCTTTGACAATGACCAGGCACTGCTCAACGGGATCCAGCAAACTGAACTCGGCCTCAACGGCGGCAATACCCTGCTGCTCGATAACAACCGCAAGTTTATCATCTCGAACTCATTTTTGTTAGTCAACAGTGCCTCCAAACACGGCGTTTTCGTCGTTAACCCGGGCCTCAAGTCGATGAAGCAGGACGCCCTCGGCATCGATGTTAGAATCGACACCAGAGGAGTGCCGGACATCGCTTGGAGTAACGCCCGCGGTGAGGACGCAGCCCAGCCAAAGGCCACTACCGCCCAACCCGAATTCGCGGCTCCGGAGGCGGCCCACTCGCCCCTCAAGCTCGCCAGCAACTTCACCACCGACGCCACCGGACTGAAAAATCTCGCTGGCCTAACTCAGCCGACGGGCGGCACCGCCGTCGTGGCATGGGCAGTGGATGCCACATCTCTCATAGCGGCGGATGCGCTGATCATTGCCCCAAACGTGAATCTCCTGGTTCATGCACTGCTGCCAGATAGTCTAACACCAGGACAGACGTTCAGCATTCCCGTCTCCGTCACCAATTGCGGCACCGAAGCCACCGCCGATCTAACCGCTGAGTGCACCTTCGCTGAAGCACAAATCAAGTTGCCACTCGGCGTGCTGCCAGCCGGCGAGCACAGCGTTAGATGGCTGGAAGGACTCAAGGCCCCGCAGCAACCAGGCACCTCCCAAGTGCGCATCGCAGTTGGCGGCGCAACATGGAGCGGCACCCTAACCACCCACAACCTCAGCGTTCCAGTCATCGTGCCGGGCGGCGGTCTGTTTGCCCAAGGCGAGCACTCACTCACGCTGCCAGTGGCCGTGGGTGCCACTGGATTCCGCCTGGTGAAGGCACGGGATGTGGCGGCCTTTCCAGGCGCATCACTCGACGTCAATGGTGAAACGATGGACGCCAGTGAACCACAGAACGCCGCCAGCGCCCTGCTACAGGTGATGGCCACCCTAACCAGCGCGGAGGGAGCCCCGGCAAAAGCGGCGCTACAAATGCGCTTGGCAACCCTAACCGCTGAGCTGACGGCAACCGAGCACACTGGCAACGGCGGATGGTCGTGGGAGAACATTGATATATCACCCGGGTTGCTAACAACCGCGTTTACTTGGCGCGCTTTGCTAGAAGCTAAGGCCGCCGGAGTGGTCGTGAGCGACATGATGCTGAAGCGCACTGCTGCCTTTGTGGCAGGGCGCTATGGCGGCATCGGGGCTACAGACTTCGAGCGAAAAGCGGTGGTGCTGCAGGCGCTTGCCGCAGCGGGCAAGGCCGACTTTTCATTGCTCAATCCTCTCTACCGAGTCCGCGAAACCCTCTCACCCGTGGCTTTGGTGCGATTGTGCGCGGCGTTTATCCTTGCCGGCCGCGATGACGAGGCAAAGGCATTGCTCGCTCTCGTGCTCAAAACCGGCACCCCCGGCAAGACCACCGGCGGCGACGATACCCTGTGCTGGCCAGGCAGCAAGGAGGTGGCAGGACTGAATGCGCCGGAGGAAGCGACGGCCGCCGCCCTCTGGTGTGCCGCCAAACTCAATCCCGCCGCACCGGAAGCACGCGCTATCGCCAACTGGCTTGTAACCTCACAAGCCAGCGCGCCCGGCGGCACCACCCGTTGCCGCGGCCAAGTGATGCAGGCCATCGCAGAGTATGCCAAATCCCTGCCCCGCGCGGCAGCAGGCGACACCGTCGAGGTCCTATCCGATGGAAAAATCATCACCCCAGCACCCGGCGAAATCCTCCCCCTGCCAGCAGATGGCAAACTCATCGTCCGGGTAAAAGGCGCCGCACCAGCGGTTGTCATCGCGGCTATAGTTAAATCAACTCCCTCCGACGATCCGAAAACCTGGGAGTATCCGAAAATTGCCAGCCGAACCTATCTGCACGACAGTTATATGTTAGGCGAGACCAAGCTCGACTCGGCGAGCACCTCGCCGGTGACGCAGGCCGCCCAGGGTCAATTGTTGCGAGTAGTAGTGAAAATTGCCAATCATCCGGACGCAGCTTGGCAATCGCACGGCAACTTCTTGCAGATCGAGGAAGAAATTCCCGCCGGCTGCCTGTTTGTGGAGGGCAGTTTGCAATGCAACGCCCAGGGCGTCGAGCGCGACGGCAACCGCTTGCGTCTGCGCTACGGCCCAGGCACCATGGGCAACGTCAGTTACGACGTCATCGCCCTCACACCGGGGACCTGGACCTCGCGACCGGCGGTGCTCGCCGATCCGTACGATCCGGCACGCTGCCGCCGCGGTGATTGGAACACTCTAACGATTCTGGCGGCCGGCCAACCCTCCACTGAAGCATACGTCATGAACCGCGCCGAGCATTTGGAAGCGGCGAGCCTGCTCTTCGACGAACACAAGGGCAGCGAATGCCTGACCCATCTCGACGCTCTGAGCGGCGGCAAACTCACCCAGGACGAGGAGCGCGACACCGCCCGCATGCGGCTGTGGATTCTCGCCGAGCAGGAAAATGCCGACGCCAGCGCAATGATCGGCGCGTTCGAACTCCTAACTGAACGACACCCGCGGCTGGTCATTCCATTCGAGAAATTGCTGCGAGTAGGTGCGGCCTACCACCGCCTCAATGAATTTGAACGGGCGGCAACCGTTTTCCGTGCGGCGCTGGACGGCGCATTTCTAGCAGATTCAGGACTGAGTGTGGCGCTCGAGGATGCGGGCGACTATGCTGGCGGCGTCGAGCTTCAAGAGCGGCTGTGGCAGCAGTACCCAGATAGCCAGGACGTCATCGGCTCGCTCAGCGGCCTGGCCCAGAGCCTCAGCGCCAAAGCCCCGGATGCCGACAAACTGCCGGTGCGCCGAGGCCAGAAGAAGTTGGAGAAGAACGCCCTGCTGATCCACAGCAAGGATCTGCTAGAGCGCTTCATCACGCTCTATCCAACAGATGCGCAGGCAGACGACGCCGCCTTCAGCCTGGTGAATGTGTTCTTCACGCTGAAAAATTATCCGGGAATGGTTAGCGCAGCCACCGCCGGGGCAGAACGCCACACCAGCGGCCGGTTTGCCGACAGCTTCAAGTACATGGCGGCGCTCGGCTACTTCTGGCAGGGTGCCTTCGAAAAGGCGTTGGCAGCCGCCGCGCCGGTGGCCAACGGTGACAGCAAGGACCGCGACTACGCTCGCTACGTCACGGCCCAAGTCTATCATGCCCAAGGCCAGCCGGCAGAGGCCATCGCGTGGTATCAGAAAGTCAGAACCGTGTACGAGGATGCGGCCCAGGCGATCGCATTGTTCGAGGAAAAACGCGTGAGTCTGCCGGAGGTGACGATTTTCAAACCTGGCGACGAAGTGAAGCTAACACTCGACTATCGCAACATCAAGGAAGGTGCCGTGCAGTTATATAAAGTCGATTTGCAAAAACTCTATCTGCGTGAGAAAAGCCTCAGCAACATCACTCGGGTGGACCTCGCCGGCATCGCGCCGCAAGCCGGTGAAGCGTTTGCCCTCGGCGCGGGCACCGACTATGGGGTGAAGCAACAGGTGCTCCATTTGCCGGTCAAGGAGGAAGGGGCCTATCTGGCCATCGTGCGCGGCGACAACCTGTTCACCAGCGGCTTGGTACTCATCTCCCCACTCAAACTCGAGGTGAAGGAATCCCCGGAGGGCAGCGTGCGTGCCACCGTCACCGATGCCGCCTCTGGCAAGGCACTGGCCGATGCAGAGGTAAAAGCCCTCGGCAGTTCCAGTCCCCAAGTCCAAAGCGGCACAACCGATCCGCGCGGCGTCTTTGAAGTCAGCGGCATCCAGGGCACCTCCACCGTTATCGTCAGACAGGGCGACAACCGCTATGCATTCCATCGCGGCACCCTCACTCTCGGATCCCACAACCCTCCCCAACCAGCCCTGATCCTTGGCAATTCACCCCCTGCCAAACCCAGCAACTCAGCCTCCCCCAAGCGGCAGGTATTGGAAAAAGGCGAGTACCTCAAGAATATCGATGAATCTAACAAAGCAGTGCAAAAATCACAGATTCAAAACTGGGAATCCAAGCGCCGCTCCAACAGCAAAGGAGTTGAAGCCAGCGACGTGCTGAAGAAGTAGCGCCCTGCCCGACGAATGAAAAACGGGCAAAGTGTGAACCTCAAACCGCAACTCCTTGCCATGAAAGTGTGGGACGCTCTCGATTTCATCCCGCTGCCTATCAAGCCAACCT
>JBAXCM010000348.1:0-5240 GCA_037141475.1 Verrucomicrobiota bacterium
AAATTCATGCCTCGACCGCCGGCTAGTGGTTCCTGGCCCACCAGCACTCTTCAGGTTGTTTTTCACCGATGTTGTAATATCCTCTGACATAATACTGATAGCCCGCCCTGCTGTTTTTCATGCCCTCGGCGTGGCCATCAAAAAAACCAAAGTTGCAGCGCCGGCTGTGCCGGGGCACGGAGCGGCCGTCGCCCGCGAAATAAGCGCCCGTATCGCTGGGAGTGCGAAAGTACAGGGCGCCATAACCCAAATACTGTGCGCTGGCGGCGTCAAACGCGAGGTCGGGCACCCAGTTGTCCGCGTTCGGGTCTTTCGCGGTAGCGGCGGTCACACTCCCGGCGTCCGCGAAAACAATGAAGGTGCTGGGACGGGAAATCATTGGTTCCTTGACCCAGGGCACATCAGACTGCCCCGTCTGGGCAATGGTGGTTGACTCGTTCCAATTCATCCCGATCCCCAAGGCATAGTTCACGTTGAGAGCACCCCCAATGTTACGCCCGGCGTTGGCTTTCAGGGCCGGACAACTGAACACCTTGACCGACTTGACGTAGCCGCTCAGCCGCAGACAATCCGGCCACCATAAATCGTTGGGATTTTGAACGACAAAAGTGCTGGGATCGTAAACGTATTTGGGCATCACAGGACTGCCCGCCTGAAACCAAAGCGGCTGAATGATGCCCCGGTTGTCATCCCGATACATGGTGGAGCCGAGCGCAATTTGCTTCATGTTGCTGACGCAATTGATGGCCTGGGCTTTCTCTTTGGCCTTGCCGAGCGCCGGCAGCAGCAGCGCGGCCAGAATCGCAATGATGGCGATCACCACCAGCAGCTCGATCAGCGTAAAGCCATGCTCGCCTCCGCCAGTGGCCACGGCATTTATTCTCCGATTGAAGCTCGCTCTACTTTTCATAGTGGTCTTGTTATTCTAAAACGCCATGACCCAAATTAACTCTCCGACCAGACGCCTGTTTAGTCAACCGGTAAAACCGCGCGCCTGCCACTGCGCCATCGTAAGCTGCGCTCTCATTGCCCTCGACCGTCACCGTTAGTCCGGGGTTGGCATAACCTCCCGCGACCAAAGTGGAGCGCTGCAGCGCGTAGCCCGCAGCCGAGGCGGACCAGGAAAGGCGCACCCGATTGCCGGTCCACGGCTGAATCTTGAGCGCGGGCGGGCTTGCGACACTCACATAGACCAGGTAGGAAACCGGCCTCTCACCAAAGTCGGGGGCGGGCGCTTCCAACGACCCGTCTCCTATATGAGTCATCGGCCAGCGGCAACGCCTGTGTTCACGCAGCGGGATGACGCTCACATTCGCCGAACCATAAGCCCAGTTCACCGAGCCGGCAGGCAGGATGAATTGGCCCGAATTCGTGTTGCCCGAAGCATTAGGAACCTGCGCCAGGCTGATGTTGAAGTTGGTGACCGGCACATTCCACCACAGGCTGATCTTGTCCGCGCCTGGATTGATGCGGAGATAACCCGGAATGGTCATCGCATCCGCAGGATTGTTGGTGTTGGCCAGGTGCAGTCGGAACGGATAATTGCCGCCGGCAGTCTCCTGCCATGTCGCCCCTTCGGCGGTGAGAGTAACTCCAGGCGTGGAAACCGTCTGGGGCGCAAAGCTATTCTGAGGGTCGTAACAGGTCAGTTCGTTATCGCGAGCGAGGGTCACATACACTTTGCCGTCAGCGCCGATCGCAGGGAGCTGCGGATAATCAATGCCCGTCACGACGCGGGTCACGGCTCCGTTGGTCGTGATCTTCACCAGCAGCCCCGAGTTCCCATTGTCCCAGACATTGGCCTCGGCCGCCAGGTAGATATCTCCGTTGGGATGCAAGGCCAGCCCCCGACCTCTCGAAAACCCTCCCGCAAGCACCCTGATGACGCCGTTGGTTTCCCGCACCCAAACTGCGCCCTCGGTCAAGGCGGTTCCCGGTCCGGCGCCGTGACCGTAGGTGCTGAAATAGATGCGGCCATCGGGAGCGACGGCTACTCCTTCAGGAGTCAATGGCATCTGGCCCTCATCCAGCAGAGTGGTGGTAACTCCTGTGCTCTTGGTCCATTTAAGTAATTTCCCCACCTCCAGCACCACATAAAGGTTGCCCGCCGTGTCCGTGGCGAGTTGCCTCGGACGGGTCAAACTGCCAATAATGGCCGACTCGCTGCCACCGGGCGTCCGCTTGATCACCGTGCCGGTGCCGCTATCGGAATCCTGCGCATAAAAGAGGTTGCCCGCGAGGTCCGCTGCCATCCCGAAGACTCCCGGCCGGCTTGAAACCACCGTAGTCACCCTGCCATTCACAGGGTTGTATTTGCAAATCCTCATGTTGCCGTACTCGGTGAAATAGACCTCGCCGTTCGTGGAAATCGCCGTGCCGAAACTGTAGCAGGCATTCGTCAAGACCCGCAGACCCGGCGGAACCAAAGCCATGGATCGATCCAGTGCCGAAGGCAAGTTGCTGAAAACCTGAGGATTCCATTGGCTGAAGGTGTCGGCCACGAACCCCGGATAGATGGCAGTGATCACCAGGCTTCCGGGGAGGGCTGCCTGATCCATGTTGAAACTGTTGGTGTTGCCGGCCACCCCATAGGCGGCAATGCTCCCATCATTGATCCAGATGCGCGCGACGGCGAGTTGGCTGCTCGGCAGGACAAGCGTTCCGCCCGCCATGTTCAACAGCGCCGCGTGGCTCTCGTTAATTGAAAGGGAGCCGCTGGCCCTCAGAGTTCCTCCAGTAAGATTCACATACGAGCCCGCCACCGGGTTCGTATCTCCGTTTAAGTTCAGATACAGCCCGCCGACGGTGATGGAACCGCCCGAAACATTCAGGGTGGCCGTGCCGCCGTAGCCGCCCACGTCGAGATGGTTGGCGGCCGAAAGGGTTCCGCCACTCACGTCGAGCGTGACGCTCGCGTGTTGACCCACCTTGAAATACGTCGTGTCCAGCGCTCCACCGACCGCAACCGTCATGCCCTTGCTTTGGTAAACCGCGTTCAGGGTCGCGTTGTTGCCGCTGTTGATCAGCGGTTCTCGCACCCCCCACGGCTCCAGGTAAACCGTGTTGCCGGTGGTGGGAACCCCTGGAAGATTGGAGCCGTCAGACTGGAAGTTATCAGGATTTGACCAGGCTTGGGAAGAATTCCCATTCCAATAGCGAGTGGTAACCGGGGGGGGGGCTGAGACTCCGGTCAGGATGATGTTTCCTGGACTGCTAATGCTGTCCACAATCACCGTGCCAGCGCCACCGTAAGCCGTGATGTTGCTGCTATTGATCCAGTACCGGACGTTGCCCAACTGCCTGATATCCGTAACAAAACGGCCAGTTCCGGAAATATCCATGCTCGCCCCACCCGTGGTGTTAATCGAAAGGGCTTCCGCCGTCACCGTCCCGCCCGAGATGTTGACATCGCCGTCAAATCCGCCCGGCCCCATGTTGAGATAACCCCCGATGTTCAGCGCGCCTCCCGTTACCTCCACCGGCAGACTATTCCCCCACACGCCGGTTACGAATGTGGTCGGCGTGGTGAGTTGCCCGCCAGGAATAATGCTCATTCCTACACCGATGGAAATGTAAATGCCATCGACCGTGTAGTTGCCCGCATTGCTGACCACGCAAGGGTTGGCCCCTGGATTGATAATCGCGTTGCCCGCTCCGGTATTGGTTGGAAATCCATTCCCCCAGTTGTTCGTGTCAGCCCAGTCAGTACTATCCCAGCCAGCCCAATACACATCTGCAAACGCTGACGCCCAAAGAGCCATTGAAAACAGAAAGGCCAAGAGCCTTGCCAGGCTCTGCCGCGAGAATGTCATCGTTGTTTTCATAATGCCATTGGTTCCGAATTCGCAAGAACCACAGCGGGTTATAACAATCTGCACATGTACACAAAGAACTATGGCAGAACGCGGCACGTGGCGTTAGGACTGAATTGAGTATTTTTAGCACAAAATTGAAATACGGGTTTGCGGCTGTCGGGGCGGTGGGGCATATTGTCCCCATGCCAGACCCGCTGCCGTTCACTCAAATCGCATGGAAGAACTACTACCAATCGGTTCGGCGAATTGTGGCCAAATTTAACCGCAATCATGGAAACTATTGCATCCACGATCACGAGTTTATTGAAATCGTGGTCATCACGGAAGGAACCTGTCTGCATCACAGCGTGCTGGGCGATTCCCGGCCCGGCCCGGGCGACGTGTTTCTTTTCCGGCCCGGTGCCTGGCACGGCTATGCCGAGGTCCAGGGTCTATGCCTCTATAACTGTTGCTTCGATACCGCTTTGCTCGGAAAGGAGTTGAGCTGGATGGCGGACGAACCCTTTCTTGGTCGTCTGCTATGGGCCATTCCCATGGCGTCTCAACAGCATGGCATGGTATCCCTCCATCTGCCCGACCAGGAATTTAATCGGTGCCGCAGGCTGTTCGATGACCTCTGCTCCCTTGCCCAGAAGGACTACCTGAGTCATTTTGGCGATCACCTCGGCCTGCTGGTGCAGATTTTGAGTTTGCTCGCCCGTAACGTGGCGGTGACCTCAGGGAACAAGCCGGTCAAATCGCACCGCGCCGCCGCCGCTGCCCTCAAGCTCATTGATGAGGCTCCCACCGAACCTTGGACATTGACAAGCCTCGCCTCGCGCGCGCATATCGAGCCGACCTATTTTGTGCGTCTTTTCCGCGCCGCTGTGGGTCTGCCACCCATGGCTTATTTGACCCGCCGTCGTTTGGAGCTTGCCACCAATCTGCTGCGCCGCGAGGACCTTCCGGTCGGTGAAGTGGGCGCCTTGTCGGGTTGGCTCGATGCCAACTACTTCAGCCGCTGCTTCCGCGAACATTTCGGCATGTCGCCCTCCAGATACCGCGCCCGGTTTGTGAACGGACAGAAGCAACCCCAACCTGCAATGGCGGAGGATCGCGGACCCAATATCCCATTGGAACGGCAGGGTGAAAGCTCTTGACCCGGCCAACGCCGCAGGGCCAGCAACCGATAGCCACTGCAATTACCCCTGCCAAACCAGGGCGGTTTCAAGAAATCGTAGCCGCTGACGGCAGTCGGCGCACTTTTCCTCGATTATCGGAGTGTTAGCGCCGACTGCCGTCGGCGGCTACGATTTCTTGAAACCACCCTGGTTACACGCCCCAGGGATGATTTGAACATTGCCAAATAACCGGGGTCTGCTTATAGAGTGGTCCAGTCACATTTTGTCGCAAAAAGATCATGGCGGGGAAGCATCAATCCGAGTG
>JBAXCM010000349.1:0-5233 GCA_037141475.1 Verrucomicrobiota bacterium
GACACGGGTTCATCGCAGCCACTAACATAAATCTTGATGGAAACGTCAATGAGCCCGCGGCGCGGGAAATCGTCACACAGCCGTCTTCGGACAGTTGGTGGCTTTCAACACTTGGTTTTCTAGGCAGATCAAGTGGCAGCGGACAGGTTGGCTGCTACGAGGGGGGCTGTCGAGGCGTTTCCGGGCGCTCAGACTGCAAGGGATGTTTTCCTGGTGAAGGCGGTTGCAAGAGCCGACTGTCTAACCGGAGGGCGGTGAAAAGGGGTGCCCTAGTTTGCAACTGCCGTGGAGCGGTATGGCCTCAAGGCTCCTGGATGTGACCACATGGTCGTATCGGTGGGTTGGATTGGGTCGCCCCGGACTCAGACAACGCCATGCCAGCGGAGTTGCCGTAATGCACCCCAGGTTTACCGCAGCTACCACCTCGCGCACGATAAGATAAATCGCCAGAGTCACCCCGATTCCCCAGGCCAAGGCCACCTGCATCAGGCCTTGATGTGCATCAAAAAGGACGGAGACAGCGACAGATTCACACCCGAACAGCACAGGCACATACGTGCCCAATGCTTCGCCAATAAATTCACGACTATATCCCATAATGACCGATCTCGGGGGCGGCCTCAGAACATGTGGCTCAGGCTCACCTTGCACAACACCGGAGCGATCAACTGGTTGCCGTTGACATGTTGATAGAGCGGCAGTTCCACGTCGGCATAGAGCTTCACGGACAGTAGATGAACTTCGATTCCAGGCGCGAGCAGAATCCGCTGATAGCCCGAGTCGCCTGGGGCGGCGGCGGCACCGCTGTCATGCTCGCGGGCCGAGCCGATGACTTGCAGGATCGGAGCGATGGTAGCTTGCCCGCAGGACCAGCCGCGATAGACCAAGCCCGCCGCCGCATCCACTTCCAAGCCTGGGCGGTAATCGCCTTGATGGAGTAGCGGCACGTCGAGTTCCGTCTGGGCAAACCATTGCCAGCTGCTGCCAGTGGCGAGCGCGTGCCGATAAAACCCACCGAGCAGCAAGTCGGTGCTGCCGCTGCCAATTTGCGTGTCGCGATCAATGTCACCCTCCGCCTCGGTGTGGTTGTGGCTACCTGTGGGCAGTTTCAAACCGAAGGTGACGCCGGCGGACATATCCGCCGCAAAGCCGGTGTAAATCCCCTTTAGGCGGATGTCACCCAGACCGGTCCAGTTCAGCGAAGCGGCATTGGCAGCACTGTCAAAGGTGCGGTTGACCACCGGCACTTCGAGTTGCGCGCCCCAACTGCGGTCGAAAATGTATTGCAAGCCAAGGGAGACCGCCGGCGTCTCAATTTTTTTGTCGTCATTGTCCTCGGAGGGAGCCGAAGACGAACCACTCCAGTTGTGGTTTTGATTCTGGAAATTGTAATTCAGAAAAGTGGTACCGCCTGCCTCCGCAGGCAACATGGCGCTGGTTCCAACCTCGAACACCCCGCAGCCGCAGGCACACCCGAAAGCAACTCCCGGGGTCAAAATCCCGGCCAACAAGCCGCCAATCTTCAAAAGACTTGATTTCCTGTGCATAGGCGGGCAATGTGATGTGACCTCCAGATTGTGTCAAGACGGAGGCGAAATAAGGCTCAAACCCCGCCACCGCCATTAGAAACAAGCAACCGGATGGACGGATCGAGCCCACCCAAGCGGTGAGGAGCCCATTCAAAAAACCTGGAGTTCAGGAAAACAACTTCCGGTCCAGCGAGCGGTATTGGATCGCCTCCAATATGTCCTGCGGGCGGATGTTGATAGATCCGGCCAGATCCGCCAGCGTGCGTGCCACCTTGTGGATGCGGTCATGGGCGCGGGCCGAAAAACTCATCTCTTCCATCGCCTGTTCGAGGTAGCCGGTGGCTTCGGCATCGAGCTGGCAATGTTGGCGGACCTGGCGCGAAGTCATCGCGGAGTTCGTTGAATGGCCGCAGCGGCGGAAGCGCTCGTGCTGGATTTCCCGCGCGGCGACCACCCGCGCGCGGATGACTGCGGACGCCTCGCCGAGGTTGGTGTTGGACGAGAGTTCGCGGAAATCCACCAGCGGCACTTCCACATGGAGATCAATTCTATCTAACAAAGGTCCTGATATTCGCTGACGGTAGTTTTCGATCTGGCGGGGCGAGCAGCGGCAACTGCGCTTCGGATCGCCGTAGTAGCCGCAGGGGCAGGGGTTCATCGCCGCCACGAGCATGAAGCTGGCCGGAAAGGTCAGCGATCCGGCGGCACGCGATATGGTAACGCAGCGGTCTTCGATGGGTTGGCGAAGGACCTCCAGCGTCTGGCGGCGGAATTCCGGCAGTTCGTCAAGAAACAACACGCCGTTGTGGGCTAACGAAACTTCGCCCGGGCCCGGATTGGTGCCACCGCCTAACAGTCCGGCGTCTGAGATGGTGTGATGCGGCGCGCGAAACGGCCGGGTCGTTAGAAACGCCCGCTTCGGGTCCAGCAATCCGGTGACGGAGTGGATCTTGGTGGTTTCGATGGCATCCTCTTCGGTCATGTCGGGCATGATGGTGGGGATGCGCTTGGCGAGCATCGACTTGCCGGTGCCTGGCGGGCCGACCATAAGAAGGGCGTGATTTCCTGCCGCAGCGACCTCCAAAGCACGCTTGACGTGGTGCTGGCCTTTGACCTCATCGAAGTCAGTCTCATACGTCCGATGGGCATTGAAGAATGCACGTCGATCTAGGGTGAAGGGCGGGATGACTTTCTTGTCAGTTAGAAATTCCCAAGCCTCGCGCAGTGAGCGGATGGGAAATACCCGGATGCCATCGACGATGGCGGCTTCCGCTGCGTTATCATCCGGCACCAACAAGCGGGTGCGGCCGCGGCGCTTGGCTTCCAAGGCGATGGACAACACGCCCTTGACAGGACGCACCGCCCCATCCAGCCCGAGTTCGCCGACCACGCAGCAATCATCCACCGGTAAGACCTTGGTGCCGCTGGCGGCGATCATGGCCAGAGCGATGGGCAAATCGAACGAGGGACCCTCCTTTTTCAAATCGGCCGGGGCGAGGTTGACGATTTTGATGCCATCGCCAAGCACCAACGCCGAGGCTCCGATGGCGGAGGTCACCCGCTGCGATGATTCGCGCACCGCCGCATCCGGCAGCCCGACAATGATGATGATCGGTTTGTCGGCCCCGTGGGCGTTGACTTCCACCTCCACCTCCTGGGCATCCACGCCGCGCAAGGCCGCTGAAAAAAGTCGGGTGATCATGTGAGTATCATCACACTGCTCATTTCAGCCATTGCAGGCAAGCGGAAACAAGCGCGAAAAAACTTCAGCGTTGTTTTGGAAGCGCATCACGCCAACATTGGCGCCAAGCGAGGGCGGAAATGCCTCAACGGAAGGTCACAATCTCAAAGCACCCGAACACCCGGTAGTCCGCCTCATGGTTTGTGATGATCTTGCGAATGCTGGCACTGCGCAACGTGGCGGCAAGCAGCGTGTTCAGCAGACGCTTGCGCCGCAATTGGTGAATCCGCAACCACTCGAAAAAATCCGTCACACCGTGCCCATCCGGAAAAATCCGCACCACTTCTGCGGCCTGCCACCAATGCTCGGCACGAGAGATCGCTTCGGTCAGACTCAAGGGCTGCGGCATCCGCCGGGCGTCGGTGACCCCATGAATGAACTCCGCCAACGTTCGCGGCACCACCGCCAAATCATGCCCCTCCTTTAGCAACACCGTCAGCAATGCATCGGCCTGGCGGTGAAAGGGGTGCTCCTTGACCTCAACAGCAACCAAAAAATCCGTGTCAATCCCGTGAATCATCAAGCATCTCCTCAAGTACGTTATCCTCCGCAGTCAAGGCCTTTTCTTTTTATCTGGCACCTTGCAATGTTGATGATCGGTTTGTCGGCCCCGTGGGCCTTGACTTCCACCTCCACCTCTTGGGCATCCACGCCGCGCAAGCCTGTTGAAAAGAGCCGGTTTATCAAATGTACATTTCTGGCTGAACTGCCACGCTTCGGCATGCGTATGATACTCCCCTATCGATGGATAGTATCTATTTTGGCGGGACTGGGCATGGCATTTTGGGCGGGCCTGCCAGTGCGCCTGAACATACCCACAATCTAGCGGAAAGCAATCGACTCGGTGCCGGCGTTGCCGGGCGCCAACCAAGGCAAAAAGCCGAAGCTGGTGGCGGCGGCGGGCAAGCCGTCACCAGTGCCCTGCAACTCCGCGGGGTGTTCAAGAACAGCCCCAACCCCTGGCTGGCGGGCGGGGCTGTGGTGGACGCCAAACTGGCCAAAATGAACGGCTCCCAGTTCTCGCAACTCGTCCGCGATCTGGCCACCGCCCAAGCCACCACGCCCGGCTATTCGTTCGGGCGCGAAATCAACGCCGCCTGCGTCCGCTGGGCGGAGGTCGATCCGGATGCCGCGCTGCGATTCGCCTTATCGAACAAGCAGGCATCATTCCGCAACACCTCCATCCCCAGCATGATCGCCGGCACCGCCAAGAATGATCCCGCGCTGGCCCTGGCGAAACTCGCAGCCATCAACGAACCGACGTTGCGCCGCGCCGCCCAATCGTGCGTGATGTACGCACTGGGGGGCTCCAGTCCGGACGAATGGGTGGCGGCGGTCAAAGCCGATCCGTCGTTAGCCCGGCAAAATGGTGGAGCGGCTCCGTTTGCTGCGGACTGGGCGATGGATGATCCGGTGGCGGCCGCCAAACGGATCATGCAATTGCCTGCTGACATGCAAAAGAACGGGGTGGTGGCCATTGCCAGAGTCTGGGCCGGCAAGGACAGCCCTGCCGCCACCGCCTGGGCCCAAGCCCTCACCGATCCCCAACAGCGCAGCCAGGCTCTGGCCGCGATCGCCGGGGGCATCGCCGCGCACAGACTATCCGCCGCAAGACCGCGAGAAACTCCAATTGGTCATGCTTCAGGGAATCCAAGTTGCTCCACACATTGGCTCTTTTGAGGTCGAACACTGAGTTCTGATCTTACCTGGGGGTACACCAGAGCCTCCGGCCGCTGCGCCCATACAAAAGCGAATGATCCCCGTGCCAAGCTCAGCGCATTATCCAAGCATGGGCCAGCCACCGTCACGTGCTGCGGGACACAGCACGCACGGCCTGTCCAAGACGCGCCAGCCCCACGACGTGCCTGAACGGGTCACCCCTGCCCTAATCGGCTTAGGGCCCGCTTGGTGCCGGGGTAGCAGGTGCCGGGGTAGCAGGTGCCGGGGTAGCAGGTGCCGGGGT
>JBAXCM010000350.1:0-5214 GCA_037141475.1 Verrucomicrobiota bacterium
TGGCCAACGAGGTATGCTGCGGGCGGGCCAACGCGCTTTCTTATGGCTGGGAAGATGCCGATTACACGGCTGCCGACGTGCGTGATCTGAAGGGATCCTCGGCCTTCACCGTGAAGAAAAACGGCAACACTCTCGGCGATATCGAACTGGGTATTCCCGGCAACCACAACATCCTCAATGCCTTGGCCGCCATCGCCTTGGCCGACAGTTGCGGGGCCGAGTTTTCGCTTGTGGCCCGCGCTCTGGCGACCTTCGCCGGTGCCAAACGGCGCTTCGAAACCAAGTACTTTTCGCCTCAATTCCGAATCATTGATGACTACGGCCATCACCCGAGTGAACTGGCCGCCACTCTGCAAACCGCCCGCTCGCTCAAACCTGGGCGGCTCATTGTGTTATTCCAACCGCACCGATACAGCCGCACACAGGCGCTTGCCGAAGATTTTGGAAAAGTGCTGCAAGCGGCCGACCGGGTGTTCATCACGGACGTCTATCCGGCCTCGGAACCCCCCATCGACGGCATCTCCGGCGAAACCCTCATCGCTGCAATGCACCGCCACGGCATCGTCCCTGCCACCTCGGCGCCCGATCTCACCACAGCCCATCATGCCGTCGGCAATTCCCTGAAACCCGGCGACTTGCTGCTGACCCTCGGTGCCGGCAATGTCCACGAAGCCGGCGGACGCATCGCAGCAGACCTCAAGGTGCTCGAGGAAATGTGCGCTCTCATGCCGCCGGGCGAAATCACCGGCACCCTGTATGAGCCGATGAAGCGCCACACCACGATGTTAGTCGGCGGCCCGGCCCAATACTGGCTCGAACCTCACAGTTTTTACGGCTTCGCATTTCTAGTCGAATATTGCCGCGCCCGTGGCATCCCGGTGCGCGTCGTCGGCCGCGGCTCCAACCTCCTCGTCCGCGATGGCGGCATCCGCGGCGCCGTCATCCACCCCACCGGCGGCGTGTTTTCCGATATCTCGCTGGACGGCCGCGGCCTCATCGTCGCAGGGGCCGGCGTGCGCCTTAAAAAACTCGCAGGCTTTGCGGCAGCAGCCGGCATTGGCGGCTTCGAATGGATGGAAGGCATCCCTGGCAACGTCGGCGGCGCCCTCCGCATGAATGCCGGTGCCATGGGCATCGATACCTTCGAACAAGTCGTTCGCGTCACCTTCTTGGATGAAGACGGCGTCATCCGCACCCGCGAACGAGCCGAAATTCAGGCCCACTATCGCAACGTCGCCGAGCTGCGCCGCAACTTCGCCCTCCAAGCGGTATTCAAAGGCAAACCGGACACCTCCGCCAATATCAAACAACGTTGGGATGATTGCCGCGAAAAACGCCGCAACAGCCAACCGCTCAGCGCTTCTGCCGGCTGCGTGTTCCGCAATCCCGAGGCAATCGCCGCTGGCAAACTCGTCGATTCGTTAGGCCTCAAGGGCTTGGCAATCGGCCATGCCGCGGTCTCCGAGGTGCATGGCAACTTCATCATCAACCAAGGCGGTGCCACCGCTGCCGATATCCTCCAACTCATCGAAACCATCCGCCATCATGCCCAACAAAAACGCCACGTCGAACTGGAAACCGAGGTGAAAATCCTCGGCGACGACGAAGCGCAATTCTAATATCTGATAACTGATCCTTCCATGCTATCCTCCAAAACTATCGCCGTTCTGATGGGCGGCCCGGGCTCAGAGCGCCAAATCTCACTGGCCTCAGGCGCCGCTGTGCTCAAGGCCCTCACCGGCCTCGGACTCAACGCCATCCCAGTGAACGTCACCAGCACCCGCCTCAATCTGCCCGCCGCCACGGATCTCGCGTTCAACGTCATCCATGGCACCTTCGGCGAAGACGGCGAATTGCAAGAGTTGCTAGATAATCTGGGAGTCCCCTACACCGGAGCCGGAGCCGCCAGCAGCCGCTTGGCCTTCGATAAAAACCTCGCCAAAGCCGCCTTCCTCACTCATCAGGTGCCCACCCCGCGCGCCGAAATCCTCCAGGTTTCCGCAGGTCCGCGGCTGCCATCATTGCCGGCTCCTTTTGTCGTTAAGCCCCCGCGGGAGGGTTCCAGCGTGGGTGTGCACATCGTGCATGACCAAGCAGACGCCGCCGCTGCCATGGCCGATGCCGCTCGCTATGGCGACGACATTTTGATCGAGGCATTTATCCAAGGCAAAGAACTCACCGTCGGCATCCTCGACGATGCGGCCCTGCCCATCGTCCACATTGCCCCGCGCGATGGCTTCTATAACTTGGCTAACAAATACCCCTGGCTCAGCGGCAGCGCTGGCAGCGATTACTACTGCCCGGCCGCGCTGGATGCCCCAACCACCCTCCTCGTCCAACAGGCGGCCCTGGCCGCCCATCGCGCACTGGGCATTGAAATCTATTCACGGGTCGATGTTCTATTGGACGCGCAAAACCGGCCCTATGTATTGGAAGCCAATACCATTCCCGGGATGACCGAAACAAGCTTGCTGCCCAAAGCCGCAGCCGCCCATGGCATCTCATTTCCTAACCTTTGCCTGACCATCGCCAGACTCTCTCTAAAGCTCCGCCAACCCGCCTGATCCCCCCACCAACCCGCCCCTCCCATGAGGCATCGTACGAACAAATCCCGAAACGCCGACCGCCACGACGTGCTCCACGCCCGTGTGTGGTCACCCGAGATGGCACGCATCGGATTTTTCAAGTTGCTGTTTCGCAGCTTCAAACCGTTATGCCTGTTAGCCCTGCTTGCACTCACTGCCTTGGGTATCCGCTACGGCCTTCGCCGCGCGCTTTATGACAATCCCGACTTTTGCCTCCAGTCCATCGATCTGAATCCCAACTCAGGCATCGACGAACTCGACTTCGTCAAACTGACCGGCATCGACCTGCGGGCTAACTTGTTTCAAATCGACTGCAAAGCGCTAGCCAATTGCCTGCGCAAGGTGCCGCAACTCTCCGACGCTCAAGTCCAACGCCAATTGCCGGGCACCCTGGTGGTGCGCGTCACCGCCCGCACTCCGCAGGCCTGGATCAGCTGCCCAGCCGCCGGCATCCCCCGCATCCGTGCCGCCGGGGCCATGCTGGTGGATGAGCATGACATCGCCTATCAGTGCCCTCCACGCCAGTTAGAGACAGCTGCGGCCCTGCCCATCATCGCACTTCCTGCCCGCAACAAACAACCGATCACTTCAGGCAAAAGGGTTCTCCAGCCCGAATTGCAGCGATGCCTTCGCCTGCTCGCCAGCGCCAACGAAAACGATCCGGACACCCCCCAGTGGATCGATTCCATCCAACAACCCAATGCCTGGTCACTGTGCCTGACCACCCGTGGTGGTACCGCCGCCACTGTGGGCTTAAGCGATCACACGAGGCAACTCACGAACCTGCGCGCAGCCCTCAAGCATGCCCAGGCCCAGGGTTACGTCATGGCCACCATTAACCTGATCCCCAGGGAAAACGTCCCGGTTACCATCGCAAATCCAAATCCACCCCCTGCTCCTCCCGCCGATCCAACTCCCACCCATCCAACTCCCGCCGCTGCTGATCCGCCAGCGGTCAGCGCTGGCACCCGCGATGACGACGAGCACCTGCCGCGGGCGATCCCCGTGACCGCTCCCGCAGCAACGGCAAAAACAACCCCGAAAAACGTCACAAAAACCGTTCCCGGGTCAACCGCCAAATCCCTGCCGAAATCCACCCAGGTGGCTGCCTCGAAATCCTCATCATCCTCCGCTGCACCGAAATCCACCGCCTCCGCCCCGCCGAAAACTGCTGCTGTCAAGACGCCGAAAACCTCCCCGACAACCGCGCAAAAGACGGTTCAAAAGGTTGCCCCGAAGATTACTCAAAAAACCATTCCCCGGGCGATCCCGGTGGCCATCCCGGTAGCCATCCCGGTCACGGATCCCTCATCCAAGCCCAGCCATCAAGCCCGCCGCAGTCGCGACGAAATATCAATCCCTAACCGGGACTAACCTACCTACCCTCTTCCAAGCCAATGGCTCGCCACTCAAAAATTCATGTCGGTCTGGAAATCGGCACCAGCAAAACCTGCATCGTCGTCGGCGAGGTCAGACCTGACACCGCAGTGAAAATCCTCGGCATCGGCACCACCAAAACTGTCGGTGTGCGCAAGGGCGAAATCTATGACTTTCCGCAGGCCCGGGCCTGCCTCAAAGACGCCTTGGTCAAAGCCGAAGACGCCAGCGATGTGGAGATCGGCAGCGTCTATCTGGCCATCACCGGTGCCCATATCCAAGGACTCAACAGCCGCGGCACCTTCCGCCTCCCCGAAGGCCAATCCATCGTCGCCCCGGAGCACGTCGAAGAGGCCCGTGGCATCGCTCGAGATGTGCACATCCCTCCGGATCACGTCCACATCCATCCGATCATCCGCAATTATTTGTTGGATGATCTCGTCCACAATGGCAGTCCCGTCGGATTGTACGGCAAGACCGTCGAGGCGGATTTTCATATCGTCCACGGCATGGGTGCACGCATCCAAAACAGCATCCGTCTGGTGCGCGAAACCCCGCTGGAGGTCGATGACATCGTCTTCTCTCCCATCGCCACCGCCCAGATGGCTCTCGATGATGAACAGCGCGAACGCGGTGCCTTGGTCATCGACATCGGCGGCGGCACCACCGATTACGCCCTCTATCTGGACGGCTCAATTGCCGCTTCCGGCTGCATCCCGGTCGGCGGCGATCATATCACCAACGATATCCATCTGGTAACAGGCCTGGCATTTTCCAATTCCGAAAAACTAAAAATCATGGCGGGCGATGCCTCACCGGATCTTTCCCGCTCGGTCGGAGTGGCCAAGCTGGTGGACGACCGTGGGTATGCTGAGGTGGAAGTGAGCCGCAGTATTCTGAATGAAATCATCCGCCAGCGCCTCGAGGAAACCTTGCAGCTCGTTTACCAACGACTGCCCCAAGATTCTGTCAAATCCATAGGCGCAGGCATTTTTCTAACCGGTGGCACCAGCCTGATGCGCGGCTTCAGCGAGCTGGCCTTCCAAGTTTTCGGGCGCGACATCTATCGGCCCGAACCACCGGAAATCAGCGGCGTTCAGGCCAGCTTCAAAGACCCGCAATACGCCACCGCCATCGGCCTGATCCGCTATGCCCAAATTCTGGAAACCGAACGCGCCACCCCTCCGGGCCTCTTCGGCAAAGTCAGCCGCCTGTTCTGGCCCTTCGGCAAATAATTTCCTCCCCCCCCTTG
>JBAXCM010000351.1:0-5211 GCA_037141475.1 Verrucomicrobiota bacterium
GCATGGGGGAAATGTCGGGTGTGAAGGTGGCCATTTGTAAGGTGGGAGAGCAACTTGCCGAGCCCTTGCAACTAGGCAGGGGCGCGGCTGATACCTAGCGACAGAATGCCCCGCGCTCGTCTAAAATCCGTCACGGAGCAAACGATGCGCAGAGACGGACGATCCAGGCATGCCCGCCTCCTGGCTGTCGATGTCCTCCACAAACAACGACTCCTGCTAGAGTCCCTGAAAAGCCCAAAGTTGAGGTCGTTAGGTCAGGTTCTCTGCTCTTGAGTTTCCAAGTGAAATCGAGACGCCTGAGCCCATCCACTTGCAAAATATTTATTGACGAAAGCCGTAAGAGCTTCATTTTCGATGCCGCCGCATGCCATGTCGCCTAACCAGCCTCCGGACTCCTTTCCTGAATCTCCGCTGCGTTTTCCTCCCGTCCCACCCATTGAGACTCCCGTTGAAGGACTGGTTCTAAATATGCCTGTCAGTAGAAATTGAAATTTTAAAGGCCTCCCCAATCATACCATGAAAACTTCCGTCATCGCCCTCGCGCTAACAATCGGCACCCTCCGCGCCGCCTTTGTTCCGGATTGCAAGCTCAAGCCGGACGACTACACGGTCCTGATGGCAGTCGATGCGAAACTCACTGCCGGGTTGACGTCCTTCCAACCCGCCACTCACGGCAAGTTCTTCGTTCTGGGCTGGCATCGCGCCGACCAGCAGGCGGAATGGAGGGTCACCGCAGGTGAGCCCGCCAATTATGCGGTCAACGTGCTGGTGAACCGCAACGGCAACCAGTCGCTCAAACTCGAAGTCGCTGCCGCCGGGAAAATCCTCACCGGCACACTCCCGGCCGAGGGCAAACGCTGGCAGCGCATCGCCTTGCCCGGCACGCTTGCATTCCCGGTCGGCGAATCATCCGTCACCCTCCGCTTGCTTCCAAGTGAGGGGTCTGCGGATTTCGACGCGCAGGTGCATGCGGTGGAACTCGTCCGTCCTGCAGTCCGAGACGAGCTTCATGAGAGGGCTATCAAGTTGCGTGCCGACACCGCCTGGTTCCAACAAGCCCGCTACGGCATCATGGTCCACTGGACGAAGCAGTCGATGCCGCGAAACGGCGAGCCCAAACCCTATGACCAAGCCGTCTCCGATTTCAACGTCGAGGCATTCGCCGATCAAATGAAACAAACAGGTGCCGGTTTCGTGCTCATCACCACCTCGCATGCGTTCCAATATTTCCCGGCACCGCTAAAATCGTTAGATAATATCCTTCCTGGTCGCACCAGCCGCCGCGACTTGGTGGCGGATCTGGCTGCAGCACTAAGCAAGCGTGGCCTCAGACTCATGCTCTACTATCATCTCGGTGCCAGCGACGATTCCGATTGGCTCAAGGCCTGTGGCTTCTGGGAATCCGACACCTCGCGACTCTTTAACAACTGGCAGGCCGTCATCTCCGAGGCAGGCCAGCGTTATAAGGGGCAGCTCGCCGGTTGGTGGTTCGATGACGGAAGCACCAGTTACTACTAACGGAGTGCTCCGTGGGAGAAACTCGGTCGCGCCGCCAAGGCCGGCTTTCCCCAGCGTCTTGTGGCCTTCAACTCATGGGAGCTGAACTCGCCGACCGAGTTCCATGATTTTTTCACCGGCGAAGGTTTCAGTGATCCCCGCGGCTATAACGAACTTCTCGTCCGCGGCGGCAACGGCCGCTACCCGTCCGGCACTCACCAAGGCCTGCAGGCCGGTGCCTGCCTGATCACCGAAGGCGACTGGGTCCACAACCGCAAGGACACCGCGATTGCCAATCCGCAGTGGAATGCCGACCAACTGGCAGGCATGCTCAAGGGATTCGCCGAATACCGCAACGTGCCGATCTTCAACATGGAGATCTATCAGGAAGGAACTGTCTCGCCCCAAAGTGTCGAACTCTTCAAACAAGCCGCGTCAAATCGGTTGGCCAAATGAGTCGCTGTAAAATTTGTGACAAGACAGCTCGACCGATCTTCTGTCTTGCAGTCTTGCGTCTTGGAGTCTTGAGTCTTCGCGGATGCTTACCGACACTCACTGCCATCTTGCCTCGCATCGTTTTGCCGCTGAGGAAATTCCCGAGATCATTGACCGGGCGCACGGCGCAGGAGTCACCCGCATGGTGACGCTGGCCACCTCGCTCGAGGATTTGCAGGCCAATCTAACTCTCGCGAATCAGCCGGGCATTCACGCCTGCATCGGTATTCATCCTTGCGACGTCCATCACGCCCCGGACGATGCCACCACCCAACTCGCCACCTTCGTCGGTGATCCGCGGGTGTGTGCGATAGGTGAGACCGGCCTCGACTACTTTCATGCCGCTCCAGATGGTTGGGAGGAAGCCGACTTCCGCGAACGTCAGCGCCGCCTCCTGCGACAACACTTCGAACTCGCCACTGAAGCCAAACTCAACGTGGTCATCCATACCCGCGACCGCAGCGGCACCGACTCGTTTGAAGACGCATTGGCTATTTACGCCGACTTTCATCATGCGGTGCGGGCCATCTTCCATTGCTTCATCGGCTCTTGGTCCAATGGCCAGCGAGTGCTAGATCTCGGTGGCTTGCTTGCATTTGGCGGCGTGAGCACGTTCAAAAATGCCCGAGATATCCGCCACACCATCGCCCAATGCCTGGCTGGCTCGTTTTTGTTAGAAACGGATTCACCCTACCTGGCACCCGCGCCGCATCGTGGTCAACGCAACGAGCCGGCGATGATGCGTCACACCGCCGAGTGCATCGCCACGCTGCGTGATGAGTCACTCGCCGCCCTGGCTGCGCACACGAATCTTGCCGCCGCCGAATTTTTTCGATTTCCTTCTGAGCTGATTTGATTAAGCTGCTCTCGTCACTGAAAGTTGGCAGCGTGAGAGAGGCGAAGCGCAACTCCATGAGCGGCCACCTTTTTCAAGTTGCCATTCAACCTGCTCATCCCATTATTATCATGAAGTCCGCCCGTCTATTCCTCGCCTCGTCGCTTGCCGTCGCCTTCGTTTCCTGTGCCAATCAGAAAAACGATTACGACACACAGCGTCCCGTTACCACCCAGCCAGCCACCGCCGTCAATGTTCCCGGCCAGCCAGCCAATCCGACATACGACACGCCGCCAGCCTATCAAGAGAGCGGCACCGCGCCAGTCAATCCGGATGGGGTGGCACCATCAGCTCTAACTACATCGGGACGGCCTGCCGCCACCCTTGTGGAACCCGGCCACGGCGCAACCGTTTACACCGTTGTTGCCAATGACAACCTCACTCGCATCGCTAACAAATTCAAGGTTTCCATCGCCGCCATCAAGAAAGCCAACAACATGACCAACGACACGGTGGTGCTTGGCAAGAAGATGATCATCCCTGCCCATTGATTTGTTTTCCATCCGCGCCGGTAGCTTGCGTGCTAGCGGCGCGGCCTCGTTTCAACATGCGTGGTTCCGTCGTTGCTCTTTTGCTCGTTGTCTGTGGCACCGGTTCGTTGGATGCCGCAGAAAAAAATCCGCGCCCTGCCCCGCCAAGAGTCGCCACTCCGACGCCACGCGAAGCAGCGCTTGAGCATCTGCTCGCCGAGCGAAAGTCTCCTGCAGCGCTGCAAGGAGCCATCGATGAGGCTCGCAAACAAGGAGTGAGCGAGCAAGTGATCCTTGAGGCCCGCTTCCTCTTTCTGGTGGATCGGCACGATGATGCGGCCATCGGCGCGCTGCTGCCTGAGTTCATCAAACGCCGCGCCAGCTTCAATATCGATGAGTCCAAAACCTTCGCCTGCAAAGAGGATTGGCTCGCCGTCAACGAATACGTCGAGGCCATCGCCGCCCTCAATCAGGGTGACAAACCCGCCTTCAAACAACACATCACCGAGGCGTTTTGGCTCAGCCCTCGCCAAGCCGCAGCCTTCGCCCCGCACATCGAGCGAGTGCATCTGGATGAGGCCATGCGCTCTATCAAAATCGACTTCGCCGCGCAGTTTATAACAATCAAATCAGAGCCACCCAAAACTCTAAAAAATCTTCTCGGTGACAACCAGGCGCTGCTGCTGCATTTCTGGTCACCATGGAGTGAGGAGTGTGAGGCTTCCATGCCCGGGTTCGGCGTCACTGCCAAGGCTCTTTTGGCTAACAATATTGCGGTTGCATCCATCCTGCCGCCAGCCTCCGCCAAACTTCTCAGCGACGCCCGCAGCTCACTCAAGGTGCTCGGCGAAAAACCCCCTGGTGCTTGGCTAGTGGATCATGCAAGCCATCCGCTTAGCCGCGAATTACGCGTCCTGGATCTGCCCACTATGGTTCTCGTCGCCAACGACGGACGCGTGCTTTTTAACGGCCTCCCCTCTGATGATGCTCTCTGGCAGGCCTTGCTCAAAGTTAATCCGGCCATCCACCGACCCCCTCTCGCCACCAGCAAAAACAAGCACTAACGTCTCAAGTACGACCCATATAGTAATTGAATAATTTTAAAAAATAGAAATTAAATTTTTCTTTCAATTCGGGACATTATTACTTGACGGCTTTCTTAAACAATGTTGACCTTTGCGCAAGCAACGAGAGACATTTAGCATGGCGAACATCGCACACCCCACGAATCTTGAACTGCAAGCCCTGACTGTGCTGTGGCATCTCGGACCTTCGACGGTAGCGCAGATCCACGAGCAGATGCCGGATGGCAAGGTGCGCGCCTACACGACGGTCCTAACCGTGATGCAAAACTTGGAGCATAAGAAGCTCGTCAAGCGCACGTCGGTGGGCCGGGCTCATGTGTACGAGACGGCATGTCCGCGTGAGCAGGTGATCCGGCAAGCGACAGTCGGGTTTGTTGCTAACACTTTTGGAGGGCGCCTTGAAGAGGCTGTTCTCGCGATCCTCTCCACCGGTATGTTGACGCCGGACGAGAAAACAAACATCGAACTAAAACTCGAACAACACACAACCATGGCTGCAAAAAAAACAGCAAAGAAGGTCGCAGCTAAGACTGCGAAGAAAACGGTGAAACAAGTTGCCAAGAAGGCCCCGGCCAAAAAGGCAGCTGCCAAGAAAGTAGTGGCGACGAAGGCCCCAGCCAAGAAGGTAGCGGCGAAGAAAGCCCCGGCTAAGAAAGCTGCGGTGAAGAAAGCCCCTGCCAAGAAGGCAGCGAAGAAAGCGACGAAGAAAGTGGCGAACAGTGCCAAGAAGGCACCCGCCAAGAAGGTCGCCAAGAAGACGGTCGCCAAA
>JBAXCM010000352.1:0-5200 GCA_037141475.1 Verrucomicrobiota bacterium
GCTCCATCCAGTCCGAGGTCGTCGCCCGTTGATTCTTGCGGGCCGTGACGCTTGCCGGCAGCGTCACGGCCCGCAAGAATCAACGGGCGACGACCTCGGTCTCTATGGAGCTGGAAAAGCAGCGGGGCATCTCAGTGAGTTCCACCGTGCTTCAATTTGAATACCAAGATTGCGTTGTAAACATTCTGGATACCCCTGGCCACAAGGACTTTTCGGAGGATACCTACCGCGTGCTCACCGCCGTGGACGCCGCAGTGATGGTGGTGGATGCCGGCAAGGGCATCGAAAGCCAAACCCGCAAACTCTTCGAAGTGTGCCGCCGACGTGGCGTGCCCATCTTCACTTTCATGAATAAACTCGACCGACCGGCCCGACCCTCGCTCGATTTGCTGGATGAGTTGGAGTCGGTGCTCGGCATTCACGCCTTCCCACTCAATTGGCCGTTAGGTGATGGCCCGCGGTTCCGAGGGGTTTACGACCGCGAGCACAAGCAGGTGCATTTGTTCGAGCGCACTGTCCACGGCTCTTACCGGGCCCCGGTGAGCGTGAAGGGGATCGAGGATCCGGCGGTCAAGGATGCCATGGAAGAGGCCACCTATCGCCAGGTGTGCGACGAGTTGGAGTTGTTGGAAGGGGCCGGCGCGGACTTTGACATAGCAGCGGTGCTCGCCGGCAAGCTGACACCAGTGTTTTTCGGTAGCGCAGCGAACAATTTTGGCGTGCAGCTGCTGTTGGACCGGTTCCTAGCGCTGGCCCCGCCGCCTTTGCCGCGCACCAGTGGCGGCGGCCAGCGCATTGATCCGGCAGCGGCGGGATTCTCCGCGTTTGTGTTCAAGATCCAGGCCAACATGAATCCAAAACACCGCGACCGGGTTGCCTTTATCCGCATCGTTTCCGGCAAGTTCGAGCGCGACATGAACGTGCTCAACACCCGCAGCGGCGAACGTGTGCGCCTAGCCAATTCACAGCGTCTGTTTGCCCGCGACCGCGAAACCGTGGACGACGCATTCGCTGGCGACGTCGTCGGCTTGGTCGGAAACTATGATTTGCTCATCGGCGACACCTTGGCTGACTCCCCGGAGGTGGCGTTTGATGAGATTCCGCGCTTCGCTCCCGAGTGCTTCGCCTATCTCCACAACAAGAGCACCGCCAAATACAAGCGCTTCCGCGACGGCCTCCAACAATTGCTAAAGGAAGGCGTGGCAAGCGAATTTCAATTGCTCGATTCAAGCGGGGCCCAAGTACCATTGTTAGGCGCGGTGGGCCCCCTGCAATTCGAGGTCCTCCAATACCGCCTCGAAGGCGAATACGCTGCCGAAACGCGTCTGGAAAATGCCACCTGGTCCATCGCCCGTTGGCTGCGGCCGCTCGAAGGCGATCCGCTCGCCCCCGAGGCGCGGCCCGGTCTCTCGCTCGGCACCGTGCTGGCCCGCGATTCCAACGGCTGGCTGGTGGCCTTGCTGCCGAGCGAATGGGCCTTGAAAACCTTCACCGATAAAAACGATGACTGGCTCGTTTCCGAGCAACCCTTTGCGCCCCCACCGGGCACTGCCAAGGGCTGAGTTATCATGCCTATCCAACTATGAAATCCACCCTGCTTGCCCTCGTTGCACTGTTGCCCGCATCGGTCCGCGCCGCCGACTTTCACGTGGCAACCAACGGCGACGACACCCAGCCCGGCTCCCTGACGGCCCCGCTGCGCACGATCCAACACGCCGCCGTCCTCGCCCAAGCGGGAGACGTCATCACCGTGCATGCCGGCATCTATCGGGAACGGGTCAATCCGCCCCGCGGCGGCGAGTCCGACGCCAAGCGCATCGTCTATCAAGCCGCGCCGGGAGAAAAGGTGGAGGTCAAGGGCTCGGAAGTGGTCAAGGGATGGGTCAAGGTGCAGGAGGACGTCTGGAAGGTGACTGTGCCTAACACCTTGTTCGGCATCTTCAACCCCTACAGCGACCTGATTCATGGCGATTGGTTCTGGGACCGGGGCCGAGCGCATCACACGGGCGCCGTCTATCTGAATGGCGAATGGCTTGCCGAGGCCGCCAAACTCGATGAGGTTCTCAAGCCCATCGGCCAGGCACCCCTGTGGTTCGGCCAGGTGGACAAGGATGGAACCACGCTGTGGGCGCAGTTCAAGGCCGTCGACCCAAACGATCAACTGGTCGAGATCAACGTGCGACAAGCGGTTTTCTATCCAGACAAACCGGGCCGCAACTTTCTCACTGTGTGCGGCTTCACGATGCGTCAAGCCGCCACCCCGTGGGCCCCGCCAACGGCCGAGCAGGTCGGCTTGATCGGCAGCCACTGGAGCAAGGGCTGGATCATCGAAGATAACATCATCTCGCATTCGGCTTGCTGTGGGTTGAGCCTTGGCAAGTACGGTGACGAGTTTGATAACAAGTCGTCAAATTCGGCCGAGGGCTACGTGGGCACGATCCAGCGCGGGCTGGACAACAGTTGGAACAAGGACTCGATCGGGCATCACGTCGTGCGCAACAACATCATCTCGCACTGTGGCCAGACGGGCATTGTCGGCAGTCTTGGTGCGGCCTTCAGCCAGATTATCGGCAACACAATTCATGATATTCATGTCCGGCGGACATACGACGGTTGCGAGCAGGCCGGCATCAAGTTCCACGGGGCGGTCGATACTGAGATTCGTGACAATCACGTTTATCGGGCTTACCGCGGGCTGTGGCTCGACTGGATGGCGCAGGGCACCCGCGTCACCTCCAACTTGTTCCATGACAACAGTGAGGAAGATATGTATCTGGAGGTTAACCACGGCCCGTTTCTTGTGGATAACAACCTGCTCCTGTCATCCCGAAGCCTGTGGGATATGTCCGAAGGCGGCACCTATGCACATAATTTGCTAACCGGAAAAATCGACAATTGGTATGACATGGGGCGGCTCACGCCCCACTTGCAACCGCACTCGACGGCTATCGTTGGCTTGGCCATCACGCAGGGCGGCGACAACCGTTTCTTCAACAATATTTTCGTTGGACAAGGACACCCCAGTGATGCCCCCGTATCGACCGGAGACCCGAAAATGAGCATCAGTGGCTGCGGCCTCTGGGTGTACGATGCTAGAAATTTCACCCTGCTAACAGGCGGAAACACCTATTTCAATGGGGCCCGTCCATATCGCAAGGAGGTTACGCCGCTGACATTGCCAGAGCTTGATCCCATGACCAAAATCACCGAAATCAATGGCCACGTTTATCTTGAACTGACGCTCGGGCAGGCGATGCACGAGGCGAGCACCGCGATGGTGACAACTGACACGTTAGGAAAATCCCGCGTATCGGGCTTGGCTTATGAGAACCCGGACGGATCACCGTTAAAAATTGATAGGGACTATTTTGGCAAGCCACGGGATCGGGCCACTCCCACTGCCGGCCCATTTGAAAACCCAGGCCCCGGCCCGCTCAACCTCAAGCTCCGCTAAAAGCTGAGAAATTAAGGCAATTTTTCCATGCGTCGTCGGCGATTTTCAAACAGCACGGTTTCCTGATAGCCGGCTGCCCTAGCGACGGCGATGGCTTGGGGAAAATCCCGGCCCACTTGGTCGGGTGAATGGGCGTCGGAAGAAAGGACCAAGGGAATACCCGCCGAGCAAGCCAGCTCCAAAAACCGTGGGTCTGGATAGCACTGGGCGCAAGGCTTGTGCCAACCGGCTGTGTTCAATTCAATCACGCAACCCGAGGCCGCCACCGCATCAATGACCGGTTCGTAATACCGGTCCAAATCACCCTCCGGAACCAACCCGAATTTTTTCACCAGATCCGGGTGGCCAAGGATATCGAACCATCCGCTTGAGGCCATGGCGGCGTAGGAATTCCAATAATGGGTCCAGAGGTTTTCCAGATTCTGGGCGGCCCAACGCTCCAACCATTTGGGATTATCGAAGTCCCAGATGCCCAGCGCTTCATCGGGCAAGTAATGAACCGAGCCAATCAGGTAGTCCCACTCATAGCGGCCTCTGAGTTGCTCAATCCAAGGTTCGCAGCCCGGAAGCCAATCACATTCCAGCCCGGCGCGGATGGCAAGCCGCCCGTTGGCGTGTTCCCGTGCCCGCTCGATCCAGCCAAGATACTCCGGCAGCTCGCACTCCAGCATCCGCCAATCGTCAAACGGTTCAGGCAGCAGCGGCGCGTGATCCGAGACACCGAATTCGCTGAGACCGGCCGCTAGGGCGGCGTCAACGTAGGCATGGGCATCGCCCTCGGCGTGGCGACACAAGGGGGTATGGCTGTGGTAATCGGCTGGCACGGCGAAATATTCGGTGGGAATCGGAGTTGAACGGACCCCCGATCTCATACTAGACTCTGGCATGGCGCAAGCGCCAGCATCCCCATGTCCGATTCCCCTTCAGATTTTCCGGCCGAGAACGTGGTCACCAAGCACCTTCTCGAGCAGCTGCGCCGCCATCCCAAACGTGTCGTGTTCACCGAGGGCGAGGACCTCCGCATCCTCAAAGTCGCTGCTCACCTCGTCAAACAGGAAGCCGTCGCCCCCATCCTCTTAGGCAACCGCGAACGCATCCGTGCCTTGGCCGCCGCACACGGGGTGCCTCTCACTTTCATCCATATCGTCGATCCACCCACCGCCACCGATTTCGGGCTGTTCTGCCGACGCATGGAAAACATGGCCCGCTACCGCACGCTGCAAGCGGCTAATCCCGCGGAAATTGTCGCCCGTCCGCATTATTTCGGCGCTTTAATGGTCCAATACGGACAAGCTGATGCCATCGTCGGTGGCAACCAATCGATGCCCGCAGCCTTTTTTCGCGCACTAATCCAGACGATCAAGCCGCTGCCTCACGTCGCTAAAATCTTTGCCACCAGTCTGATTTTGGGGGCCAATCTCAAGCACCTCGGCAACGATGGCGTCCTGTTCCTTGCCGATACCGGGCTCATTCCAAACCCCACCGTCGAAGACCTCGCTGCCATCGCCTTGGAAACCGGAAAGCTCGCCCGCCACTTCCTCGGCCGCCCCCCACATGTCGCCATGCTCAGCCACTCCACCAAGGGCTCAGCCAGCACCCCCGATGCCAAACGCATGGCCGCCGCCGCCGCCCTCGCCCGTGAGCAAGCCGCTGCCGAATTTCTCGAAATTGAGATCGAAGGCGAGCTGCAAGCCGATGTGGCCATCGACCCGACAGCCGCAGAAACCAAGCTGCCCGGTGCGGAAT
>JBAXCM010000353.1:0-5189 GCA_037141475.1 Verrucomicrobiota bacterium
CGCCAGACGGGCGGCTCGGATGTGCCGACGCGAGCGGGTGCCTCGAGCGGCAGGCGGGCGGCATCGCCCTTTTCGGGTTGGACTTCCAATTGGACGGAGCCGAGGCCGACGTCATCACTCACGGAGTAACCAGACTCCAACAGATCGTCGGGGCGCAGGTGACGTTCCTTGTCGATGGGGCTAAGCCATTTGACGTCGGGCGGGGCATCGGGGCGGGATTCGACGTTAAAGCGGGCGGCCTCGAACTCGCGGCCGAGCCGGTGTTTGAGCATCACGCGGGTGTTTGCGTGTCCGGGTTTCTCAAGCGTCCAGCGAGTTGCCAATGTCCCGCCATCGGCGGCACGCTCCAGAGTGGCGGTGGCGACGGGATGATCATCCACCTCCAAACGCGCCTCCTCAACCGGGGTATTGAGCTTGGCCCGCAACTCAACTTTGGTCCCGGTAATGGCAACGAGACCATCGCCCAAGACCTGCTCACGGGCCGCCCAACCGGTGTAAGCAGGAAACTCAAGCCGCACCCGTGCATCAGCCAGCTGCGGGTGCGGCCACATCGTTACTTGATACCGGTCGCTTGTCTCACGGCCGGTACGCACCTCGTATTTGAAGCTTTGCACGGCTTTGCCCATTTGATAGACCCAGTCCGCCTCGCGCGCTTCCATCGGCAGCACCGAGGTGGAGCCGTCAGGCAGATGTAAAACGAGCTCGAGCGGCTTTTTAGCCCCAGTGGAATGGCGGGCGGTAATCGTCAGGGCATCGCCTTCGATAACCTCGATCGAGCCGGGGGTCACGGCGATGCTGCCGACCGTGCCAAGGGTGGAGGTCGGCACCAGCGCACGCACCATGTGGCGGACGGTGAGTGAGGGCCAAACGGCCAGCAGCACGGCCCACACAGCTAACAAGGCGGCAGCGGGCCACAACCAGTATCGGACGCGGCGGGCACTAACTTCCAGCAGCGGATCGATTTGGACGAGGTCGATGGCAGCCTCACGAGCCAGGACTTCGAGCAAACCGGATGACATTCCGCCGCCTTGGTGGCCGGAGACTTCAAGCACGGTGCTGATGCGTTCATCGAGATTGGGATGGCGGATCTCCAGCCAGCGGGCGATTCGCACCAGTTCGAGGGGTTGACGCAACGGCATGACCCACCAGATAGCGGCGACACCAATCACCATCGCCAGCCAAATGATCGGGCAAAGCCAGCGCAGCAACGTGGGCAGCGGGGCGAAGGCACAATCGATGGCCACCAAGGCGAGCAATCCGGCAAGGGCGGTAACGGCAGTGATGAGAGCGCCACGGGAGGCGCGGACGCGGCGGATGCGTTGGCGCAAGCGGCGCAGCACCGGCTCGAGGCGCGGGGTGATGAGCGGGGACGGATCTGGTTGCATGGCCGGGGGCGGTTATGGGAAACTTAACCTGGAAAAAATTGGAATCGGTTGCAGCGGGTTCTATTAACCAAGGATATTCATTTCGGTATTTGAACTTACGGCAGTCCGGCGTTGCGTCGCAACCACCATTCGGTCGTCAGCACGAAAGCGAGTGTGGCGAACACCAGGAGATTATCCCAGAGCGGGGTTTCGCGGATTTCCTCGCGCTTTGCTCCTTCGGTGAGAAACAGCGGCAGCAGCGATGCCACGTCGTCCGGTCCCACCACCTTGCCGCCGGAGGCTTTGGCAACCTCGTCAAGCAGGGGCCGATCAAGGGTGGTTTCGGCCAATTCGATGGGGCCGCGAGCTCCCACGACGCGGAAGCTGGTGGTGAGGGATTTCTTACCCTCGGCAGTTAACAATTCAGCGGCCTTGCTGCCAACCAACCGCACCGTGTGCAGCCCGGCAACATGAATCGCCGCGGCCTTGCCCTCATGCAGCCCGTTCGAGCCAGCGATTGGCACCAGCGGGACAGTGGCCACGACCGTATCGCCACGGAGGATTTCGGCCCGCAGCGACCCATCGACCAGCGGCTCAAGGGTGGCGTCGCGGAGGCGGGCGGTGATGATCACCGGATCATCGGCGGTATAGGTGAGCTGATCGGTGCCGAGGGCAACCTTGTCGGAGCCGGCGCGCAGCAGCGGCCCGGCACCCCAGCGCACGAGATTGCCCCAAAACTGGTGGTGGTGGACGTCGCCGGCACCTTCGCGAAGGCGCCAAATCCGATCTGTTAGAACAACAGCCACCTTGCCGTGGCCGGTTTGGCGGGTGACCAGGAGGGCGCGTTTGGCCTCATTTTCGCGGCGGCGGGCGAGGTCATCGAGGGCGGCACCGAGGCCTGCGGCGGCATCCGGGACGGCGGTGGCAGTGGTTTCGTCGGTGGCGGTGAGGAGGATATCGGCACCGTCCCTGACGCTGTTAATGGGATGGCGCCACTGCAGCGGAGGGAAGGCGGCCCAGACTTGTTCGTTGGCGAGGGAGCCGATGGCGTGGCTGGTGACCGGGTTGTGGCGGCCCTCAGCGGTCAGTGACAGCCGGAAAGGGGTGGCAGTATCGCCGAAGAACGTGCGGTGATTCCAGCCGGGATCCACAGGCAAAAGTTCACGGGCGGCCTTGGATTCCAGCGCATGCGGCATGTAGTTAGGCCCGGCACTGAAAATGAGCAAGGCCCCACGTTCATTCACACATTTGGAAATGATCGCCCAAGTGGCGTCAGGAATGGCGGTCGGTGGCAGGTCGCCGAGGATGATGACGTCGAATTTTCGCCATTCCGCCTCGGTTTTTGGCCATTGGTTGGCGGCGGCCTGACCGAACGGGCGACCGGCGGAGGCTGCGACGTTAGGTTGGGCCTGGCCCTCGGCCTGTTCGGGGTGGAGCAACATCCATTGCAGGTGGATCGATTTATCGCGGCCGTAGAACAGGTTGCGCAGGTAGCGGAATTCCCAGCGCGGGTAGTCATCGACTAGCAAAACATTGGTGCGTGCTTCAGTGATCGATGTCTCAAACGACCAGCGGTTGTTTTCTGGAAAACGATCACCGGGCAACGGTTGAATTTCGATGTGGTAGCCGCCGGTGCCACCCTTTTCGGGCAGATGGACAAATTTCACCTCATCGCGATAGTGGTCTGTTGGAATGGAAATTTCCTTCTCCTCAATGAGTTTGCCGTCGCCAATTAATTGAACCTTTGCTTGCTGGCCCTTGTAACCATCAAATTTCAGGTCCGCCGATACCCGCATCCGGTCGCCTAGGTGAATTGCGTCGGGCGAGCGAACCGCCAGCACTGCCGCATCACGCGGCGCATCCGGGCTGCCAACCGCGACGATGCCCAGCGGGGCGTCGAGGGTGCCGAAGCGCCGGGCGCTGTCCTCGACGCGGGACGGGCGGTTATGGCGGCCGTCCGTGAGAAGGAGGGCACCGGCGAGTTCGTCGGGAGGGATTTGTTCGAGCACCGAGTCGAGAGCGGCCGCGATGTCGGTGGCTTGGTTCCAGCCGCTGGCGGTGCTATCGGTGTCATTTTCTGGGCTGCGGGCGAAGTGGATTTCGTGCAGCTTCACATGATCGCCGAGTTGTTTGAGCAGGCCGGACTTGGCGAGCGCATCCCGGGCGATGACCGACCGGGTCCGCACGCCGCCATCGTCGATGAGATCCATCGAAGCGGAGTCGTCCCACAGCACGGCAACTTGGCGGGTGAGGCGGCGTTTGACGCTGCGGACATAGGTGGGCTCAATGAGGATCCAAGCTAACAACCCAAGTGCGGCCAGGCGCAGGCCGAGGAGTTGCCGGGACCGGCGCGGCCCGAGGGTGCCTGCTTCATAACGGTATAAGAAAATGAGCAATTCGGAGGCCGCAGTCAGGCCACAGGCGACGGCTGCCGGCGACCAGCCCGGCGCGATACGCACAATCCCACTCGTCGCAACGAGCAAGCCCCACAAGCCCAGGGCCACACCGGCGGCACGTGCGGCATGCCGCCACCAAAGAAGCGGATTCATCGGAAGCCTCCTTTCTCTAACGTGCTTGGCGAGGTATCGCCGAATTCGATTCGCACGTCATCGCCGGCCCGGCGAGAGCGCGACACCCAGCGAGCCAAGGCCATTTCCAGCAGCAACAGCAACACGGCGGCGGCCGCTATCAGACGGGTGATCTCACGACCAAAACCGCGGCCGGAGAGCACCGACAGCACGTCGGCGGTCGACTGCGGCTGAAGCACGTCGATATGTGCCCCCAATTGCGCCAGGTCCTCGGCGGTGAGCGCATCGAGGCGGCTCTCGGCGATTTCCCCGCAGACCACCACTGGCAGCGGGGTGGTGGCGGTATCGCCGGTGATGGACTCACGCAAATCGGCGGGCAGTTTTACCTGATAGAGACCGGGCACCGCCGGGCCGTCGATGCGGAGTTCCCGGCCGCGCCTGCCCAGCAAAACCGATGCCTTGCGGGTGTGGCCGCCGGGGTCGGTGGCCTCACCAGCGGGCGGCTGCTTTTCCTGAGTGGGAAGCCAAGCGGTGGCAGGGATGATTTGGCGGGTTCCTCCGGGTGGTGTCCAAAAAAGTCGGACGTGCGGATTGCCTCCGGCTTGCTCGTAAAGCGCCTCGAAGGGGACCGGCTTGCCCGCCTCAAGCTGGACCCGGCCCTTGACGATGGCTTGGTTCACTTTTTGTTCCAACACCGACTTGTCAGCGATTTTGATCGTGATGTGGTCATCGACGTCCGCATCCAACTGGTACTCGCCGGAAATTTGCGGCAGCAGGGTGGCACGCCAACGCACGGCAAAATTATCCCGCGGGACGTTGTGGCCCGGGGCGTGGGCACTCCAATTGAAATCGATGGTTGGGTCGATGCGTTCCACCAATGGCCGTTCGGTTTTGGCATCGCGGCGGGAATATCGCGCGGCCAGGCCGCCGGACGAGCGGGAGTCCAGCGCCACTGACGGGCTCCAAGCGGAATCGAGGTTCCAATTGACGCCACCGCCGGCGGCCCAGGCGACGAGTTCCTGAACGAGGGGGACGAAAGCAGAGCGGGCGGGCAGGTTTCCGGCGCGGGCGGATTCACCAACGCCGGGCCCGGCACGACGATTTTCAGCCCGCCGACTGCCGGCAACTATACCTACGCCGGACCGACGGTGGTCGCCGCCGGGACCCTCGCCCAGCTCGAGGCGCTCGAGGCCGACCCGCCCGCGCGGGCCAAGCTGCGCCGCCTGGAGGTGGCCGGGGCCTTCCACACCGACCACATGGCCCCCGCGGTGTCGGTGCTGGCACGGCACGCCCGGTC
>JBAXCM010000354.1:0-5173 GCA_037141475.1 Verrucomicrobiota bacterium
GGCCACCTGCCGGTGAGCGGGTCGTAGGGACGGTATATGTAAGAGTAGAGGCCGGTTTCCGAATCCAGGGGCTTGGTGCTGAAACGGTAGGCGAATGCGTCATGCAGGTATCCCGCACTGGCGGCCGGGGTGATGTCGTTGCCGAAGGGGTCGTATTCGAAGTGCGCCACGGCGGTTTCATCGTCGTTGATGTATTCGCTGACGTTGCCGTTGCCGTCGCAGGTCGGATAGAAGTAGCCCTCCCCCTGCTTTTTCACGGCCAGAAGGCCACCGGCCCCTCCCGCGCCCTGGAGGGTGCCGGAGAGGTCGAGGCCCCAGAGGCAGGTTGTGGCAAGGTTTGTGGCCAGGGTTGTGGCGCTGTATTCGGCGATGCGGTTGAAGCCATCGTAAACATAGAGGGTGGATGGACCGGTGGTCGGGATTTTGGCGATGCGGCGGCTGAGGGCGTCGTAGAGATAGGAGGTGGTGACGCCGTTGGCGGTGGCCGAGACCTGGCGGTTTTCGCCGTCCCATGCCAGCGAGCCGTTGGCTGACGGATAGGCCGGAAGCGGGTAGGCCGTGGCGTTGCCGTCGAGGTCGTACACGGGCGAAAGGCTGCCTATCGCGGAGTACTGGTTGATGGGGTTGGCGGTGTAGTTGGGGTTGGCGGGCAGGGTAAGCGTGTCGTTGGCGGTCCTGATGCGGTTGCCGATGGTGTCGTATTGATAGGCACGGTCATTGGAATGGAAGGTGCTGGTGTCCGCGGCTTGCTTCAACTGGCCGAGATCATCGTAGTGCCATGTCCAAGCGGCGGGCTTCGCATTAAAGGCGGAGCCGCCGGTTGCCACTTGCGTGCGCTGGCCGATTTCATTCACGATGTAATCATACTTTGAAACCCTGCCTCCGCCAGTTCGGTTTTCAATGGAGGCAAGGGCGTCGCGGGTGCCCTCATAGGTGCGGATGGCCTGGATGGCCGGGTAGTCGCTCCTGGTGACGGTGTATGGCATGATGTCCTGTTTGGCGCCGGTGACGGAGCCGGTCCGGGGGGCGGCGACCGAGGCCTGATCGTATTGGTAGCCGTAAGTGAAGGTGTTGTCGGTGTTGGTGACGGTTTCAAGAAGGCCGGTGTCGGGATTGTAGCCATAATCGGCCCGGTTTTCGATGGTGGTGGCGGGTGGAGATGTGGTGATCTTCTGTAGTTGCCAGCCGGTGTCGCGGCCCAGGGAGCGGGCGTTGCGGGCCAGCACGCGGGTGAACGGGGTTTGGCCGGGGATGCTGTAGGTGATGGTTTCCGTGGCGATGCCGTGATCCCCGCCGGTTTGGTCGGCATAGCCGAAGACGGATTGCGCGAGGCCGTTGGAAACGGATTGCTGGCGGCCGATGAAGTCGTAGGCGATGGCGATGTCGGGAGTGGTGGTGTCGACGGCGGCGGCGTTGGCGGCATAGGCCGCGTCCATCGCCGCTTTGGCCGCCGCCTTGGCGTCCCCTGCCGGCGCTGCCTGCCAGGCGGCGCGCAGGCTGAGATAGGTCTGCCAGAGAGCGGCGGTTCCGAAGTGGTTGGTGGCCGTTGGAAAGCCGCAGGTGTAGGTGTAGGTGGTGATGAGGCACCGCGCCCAAGTGCGGGTGCTCAGGCGGCCGGCGTCGGTATAGGTGTAAGCGGGGCCAACCCCGTCATTATCGAGCTTGTTGCTCAGGCGGCCGGTGGCAGGGTCGTAAATCCACGAGGTGACGGCAGAGGCGGCGGGCGGGGTGTCGATGGCTTGGGAAAGCGTGGGAGCGGTTTGCCAAGTATGCAGTCCGGTGAGCTGTCCTTGCTCATTGTAGACGCGGAAGGTGGGATAGGTCTGGCTGCCCCACTGGGCCTTGACCCGGCCGGTGGGGTAATAGGACGTATGGGTGACGGAAGGGTGGGTCGGCGGGTCGTTGTCCGGAAGGACGCTTTGAATGACGCGGCCGAGGGCGTCGCGGGTGTCGGCCGTGGCGCGACCGCCCTGTGTGGTGACGAGGGGCGTGCCGGATTCGGTGAAGATGGAATATGTGGTGGCGCCGGTGCGGGAGTCGGTGACGGAGAGCAGGCGTTGGAGGTCGTCGTAAAGGTAGGTCAGGGAGGAGATTGGAGTGTCGGCTCCAACCGCAAAGCGCGCGGTCCGGGTGGAATCGCCGGTGGTGGCGGGGGTGGTGCTCTGAATGGTTTTGGTGCCATCGGGGTGGATGGTTGTGACGGTGGCCGAGCTCGGACCGGTCCGGTAGGTGACGGTGCTTCCGGTGGGGGTCACGGTGCCGGATGAGAGTCCATCGGCGGATGTGTAGGAATCGGAGAGGGTAATGGCGGTGGTGCCGTCGCCGGTTTCCTGCTTCAGGTGGCGGGAGACGCCCAGGGAGATGTCGTGAATGGAGATGGACCCGACCACCTCGTCGGTGGTGGTGGTGACGAGGTTGCCCGGGGTTGCGGTGCCATTGGGGACTTTGCGGGTGGCGGTGATGCCCTCGCCCTTTGCGTTGTATGTGTAGGAGAAGGCGACTCCATCGGCATCGGTGACGGAAGCGAGTTTGCCGCGGGAACCCGCACCGCCGTTGGTCGGGTAATACCCATAGGTGGTGGTGCCGTTGGCAGGGGTGACGGTCTTGACAGTGCGCCCGAGGGCGTCGGTGTGGGTTTCGGTGGTTTCCACTGTGGATTGCGAGGTGGGTGTGGAGGTTGAGGCGACAAGGCCGCCGACCGCGGTGTTGGCGGCATGGGTGTAGGTTGCGTCGGTGACGGCAGCGCCCGTGACGGCATGGGGGCTGCCGTCACGGTAATGGGTGGTTTGGGATGTCGTGGTCCAGACGGTGGCGGTTGCGGGGTCGGCGCCGACACTGTACTCTTCGATGGCGGTGGTGGCGGCACCGGCGGCGGGGCGGGTGCGGGTGATGAGGCGGTCGCCGGAATCCGTTGATTCCCGCGAGGCGGAAACGGTGGTGGTGGTTAGACCGTCGAGGGACCGGGTGGTTTCGGACACGAAGACGCCACCGCGTTGGACCGTGGCGGCGAGGCCGCTGTCTGCCGTGACCGCGTATGCCGTGGTCGTGGTGATGATCGGCGAACCGGGAGCGGCTTTGGTTGTCACCTTGTAGACGCGTTTGAGGAAGTCGCGGTCATAGGTGGTGAAGCTGCCGTCACGGGCGCGGAAGCTGGCCAGGCCACAGCAGGTGTATGTCGATTCGTCGTAGTCGCCCTCAACGGCGGGGTAGACGCGTTTGAGCGGGCGTCCGAGGTTGTCGGTGGTCTCGCCATCGGTGCACCAGAGGGCGATGGTGACTCCGGCGAGGGTCTTGGTTTCCTGCCCGATGGGAAGCTGGCGCGGGCCGTAGGTGGTGGTGGTGACCGTCAGCGGAGTGGTTTCGACCACCGTGGTGGCGGTGTAGTCGTAGGTGGTGACGGTGCCGTCCGGGTGTTCGATGCGTTTGACGCGTCCGGGATTGGCGGTGGCGGCGTCGCCGAAGTAGGCGGTGGTGGTGGTGAGGCTGTTGGAGGCGTCCAAGGTGGCTCCGTCCCCGGTTCCGTCCCATTGCAGGGTGGTGATGAGGTTCTCGGCGCCGGGGGTGAGGGTGGTCTTGGATTCGGCAATGAGATGACCCGCGATATAGGTTTCGACGAGGGAAGATTTGTCATCGACGAGGGTTACGGTTTTGCGGGCGGCGGTTGTGTGGGCGGAAAAGTTGATGTCAGTGATTGGAACGTCCTGCCAGGAGGAGTATTCGGTGATGACCGACACGGTGGAGATGGAGTATTCATAGGATTTCCATGAGCCGTCGGGATATATGACGGACTCAAGGCGGCCGTTGACGGTCGTGTCGGAGGGGTCGCTTTTGTACGTGTAAGTGGTGGTTTGGCCGGATGAGTTGTAGGACAGGAGGCGTTTCATGCCCAGCTCGCCGCCGGCTCCGGAGATGGAGAAATCCGCGTATTTTTCCTCGGTGACGGCGGTGGTGGCGAGGGCGCCGATGGTGCCGTCGGCAGTGACAGAGGCGGTCTTTACGGTGCGGGCGATGTTGTAGTCCCAGGGCCTGGTGCCATGAGTGGACACAGAGTAGATGAGGTCTTGCTGGGTGAGTTGTTTGGCATTGTTTCCCGTGATAACCGTGCCCTGGAAGACTTTCGAGGTGACGGTGGCGGGCTTGCCGCCGTCAAGGGTTTGGACGATCTCGTCGGTGATGGTCCTGGAGTTGGAGCCAGTGGTTTCAGTTTGGATGTAAATGAGGGTGTCGTTACCGGGGGAGCCGTCCGGGCGTTTGAAGGTGACATCATTGAGCGGGGTAATCGCCAGGAAGTTGTCCGTGGCATAGGTGCCTCCGAAACTGGTGGGGGTGGCACCATTGCGTTTCCAGACGCGAATGCGGAAGCCCTGCCCCGGCGTGTCGGTGAGGTTCTCGATGAGGGTGAAGCAATCGTCGGTGAGAATCTGGTTGATGTATTCGCCGAAAACATCGTCGGTTTTCCTGAGGGTCCTGAAGTTGGCCTCCGATTCGATGAAGAGGCAGGAGGGATGGAAGGTGGTGGCGGAGATTTTGGTTTGGGACAGCTCCAGCCGAATTTGGGTCTGCTGCAAGGGGCTGGCGGGGAAGTAGCGTCCGAAAACCTCCTTGAAGGTGGGAAGGTTGCCGTTTTTCTCGAACGCGGCCTGGCCCAAATCGGTGAAGCTGGCGGGTTTGGGGTAACGGGCAAGGCCGACCTTGATGCCCCAGTCCAGACTTGCGGACATCGGGCCGTCACAGGCCGAGGATGTCATTGCCGTGCTGTCGTCTCCGGGACATGGGCCGGTCTGACACAAAATGCCGCCGGGCGGGTTGGAGGCCCGAGCGCCGGGACTGGCTGCCAGGAGGATGGCGGTGAAAAGAAGGAGGCGCGGTGCGGTCATGGCGGGTATGTGGAGATGTTTGCCGGGGCGGTTTGACGACCCGGCGGAGAAAGGGAACGGATGATAGGTGGCTCTCCCCCTTATCGGGATTCAGGGCGTTTATTTCATCGGATGACCATACATAAATCTGATGTGCGGAGGATTTGCGCATTGATGCGCAGTCGGGCCCCGGAACGAGTTGTGGGCTTTGCGGGCTGAAAGAAGAAATTTGCGTTCGCCCCAACGAACTCCTTTCGATGGTCCTTGTTAGCGTCGCGCCATGTCGAATTGCATGACCACCTCGGGTTGTCATGGGG
>JBAXCM010000355.1:0-5166 GCA_037141475.1 Verrucomicrobiota bacterium
GTCACGGCCTGCACTGGCTTGGATGCGTTGGCGCATGCGGTGGAGACGTGGGCCACCACGCGGCGCAGCGAGTTGTCAGCGATGTTCAGTCGCGAGGCATACCGGCTGATCACAACCAATCTAACGCAGGTGCTCGATCAGCCGCTGGATCTATCCGCCCGCTCGGCGATGCAACTTGGAGCGGCCCTCGCTGGGGTGGCCATCGAGAACAGCATGCTTGGAGCGGCCCATAGCGCGGCCAATCCACTCACCGCTCATTTCGGCATCGTCCACGGTCACGCGGTCGGCATGATGTTGCCGCATGTGGTTCGCTATAACTCGTCTGCCGGGGATTTTTACGCTGATCTTGATCTGAACCTCCCCACCCGCCTGACGCAACTCTTGGCCGCAACCCAGCTCCCTATCCGCTTGTCCGATTGCGGCGTGCCGCTATCAGCAATTCCGATGCTCGCCGAGGAGGCAGCGCGCCAGTGGACTGCCCAGTTCAACCCGCGACCGGTTACAGTAGCTGACTTTGTGAAACTATACGAATATTGTCTATGACCGACCTAACGACAAACCAGCCTAAACAGACCCGACCAGGCAACTACTTCGTCGCCAACTATCCGCCGTTCTCGTTCTGGAATAACGAGCAACTCACCGAGGTGAATGCCGCGCTGGATCGGCCACCGGTCGCAGGAAATTCGCTAGGCATGTATGTCCACATTCCGTTTTGTCGCAAGCGTTGCCACTTCTGCTACTTCAAAGTGTACACCGATCAAAATGCGGCTCGTGTGCAGCAGTATATCGATGCGGCGGTCGCCGAGTTGGAGAGCTACGTCCGCAAACCGTTCATCGGCGGCCGATTGCCCGATTTTATCTATTTTGGCGGCGGCACCCCCTCGTATTTGTCAGTCAAACAGCTGGAGAATCTCACATCCCGACTCAAGGCGCTGTTGCCATGGGATGCCGTCAAGGAGGTTGCATTTGAGGCTGAACCAGGCACCCTGAGCGAGGCTAAACTTGAGGCAATCCGCGATATGGGAGTCACCCGTTTGAGCCTTGGTGTGGAGAATTTTGACGATCACATCCTGGAGATCAACGGTCGGGCCCATCATTCCCAGGAAATTGCCCGTGCCTACGGTTGGGCTCGTTCGTTTGGTTTTGACCAGATCAACATTGACCTCATTGCCGGCATGGTAGAGGAGACCGATGCAAATTGGGTGAAGTGCGTCGAGCGGACCATCGAGATGTCGCCTGAGAGTGTGACTATCTACCAGATGGAGATTCCCTATAACACGACCATTTACAAAGAGATGAAGGCCGACGGCAAGTTGGTGGCCCCGGTTGCCGACTGGGAGACGAAGCGCGGATGGGTTGCTTATGCGTTTTCGGAGTTGGAAAAAGCCGGATATACCATCGCGAGTGCATACACGGCGGTCAAAAACCCGGCGCACACCAAGTTTCTCTATCGCGACCGACTGTGGGAGGGCGCGGACTTGCTGCCCATCGGTGTGGCTTCGTTTGGTCACATCAATGGGGTGCATTTTCAAAATGAACACGACATTGTCCCTTACCTTGAACAGGTTTCGCGCGGCGAGCTGCCGCACTGGCGCGCCCTAGCCCCTAACGCCGAAGAGCGTCTGATCCGTGAGATGATCCTGCAAATGAAGCTCGGTCACCTGAGCAGGAAGTATTTCCAAGAAAAGTTTGGAGTGGATATTGTCCATCGTTTTGCCGCTCCTCTGGGGCAATTGGCCGACGAAGGGTTTTTGGTTATCGACGGCGATACGATTCGCTATTCCCGTGAGGGTTTGCTGCAAGTCGATACGCTGCTACATGACTTTTTCCTACCAGAACATCGTGATGCTCGCTACGCCTGAAATATCATCCCTTTGTTGCGGCGACTTTTGCCGAAAGCCCGCTGGCGGTTCCAGCGTGACAAAATGCGGATTGTGTCCGCTAGCCCGCTCTTACAGCGCGGTGGAGCAAGATATGCCTGCCATTTGGGAAGTTGATGCCTCTGATATTCCGCAGCCACAGCGGGACTTGTTAGCGCACAATGGCGACATGACCACGAAGCTGGAAGTCTTTCATGGTGATCACTCACATTTGCTGCTATTGCGGAGCACGACAGACGGTGATATCTATCAACGTGAGGTTGTTCTGGTTTTAAATTCCTCTGGACAGCATGTTGAATTTGGCGCCATCACGATTCATCTCGATCGTTTGCCGCCGATGCTGAGACGTGATATCATTCGAGCTGAGTTGCCCTTTGGCAGCTTGCTGCACCTGCATCGATTCGAGTTCCGCAGCCGGCCGAAGTCATTTATCCGCGTCGAGCCCGACGCGGTCATCAGCCGCGCGCTGGCACTTGAGAGGCCAGGCCTATTGTACGGTCGCTGCAACGTGCTCCTCACACCCTCAGGCGAGGTGCTCGCCGATATTGTTGAAATACTACCCTTATGAAAAAGAACTATGATGTCATCGTAATCGGTGGAGGCCCGTCGGGGTCAACCGCAGCCGCTGTGCTGGCAATGAAAGGCCGGAGCGTGCTTTTATTGGAGAGAGAGAAGTTTCCGCGTTATCACATTGGTGAGTCGCTCATTCCCTACACGTATTTTACGCTTGAGCGGCTTGGGATGCTGGACAAGCTTCAAAAGAGTCACTTCGTTAGGAAATACAGTGTGCAATTTGTGCGTCAGGCTGGGGACGTCTCGTCGCCATTTTATTTCACGCAGAATTGGGATCATCCGTCGTCGAGCACATGGCAGGTGGTGCGCAGTGAGTTTGACGAGATGTTGTTGAACAACGCCCGCGAAAAGGGTGTCGAGGCTCTGGAAGAAATGACAGTCAAGGAGGCAATTCGCGAGAACGGCAGCGTCGTCGGCGTCCGCGGAATTGACAAGGATGGCCGCGAGTTTGAGGTGCGTGCGCCGGTGACCATTGATGCCAGCGGGCGGGACGGCTTCACTCAGGTAAAGAACGGGTGGCGGATTCGCGACCCGAAGCTCAACAAGATTGCGGTGTGGACATACTATCAAGGAGCTCTGCGGGATCCCGGGATCGATGAAGGAGCCACCACCGTCGCCTATTTGCCTGGCAAAGGATGGTTCTGGTATATTCCATGGCCCAACGACATGGTGAGTGTTGGGGCCGTGGCCGAGAGTTCCTATTTGTATCGGGATAACGTTCGTGATCCAGAACAAGTATTTCAGCGCGAAGTTGAAAACAACCTCTGGATCAAGCAGCACCTCGCTCCCGGCAAGGTTGCTGCACCGTATCGGGCCACCAGCGAGTATTCGTTTCGATCGAAGCATTGCGCGATGAACGGGTTGGTGTTGGTCGGTGACGCGTTCGCGTTCCTTGACCCGGTGTTTTCATCCGGGGTGATGCTGGCGTTGCGCAGTGGAGAGTTGGCGGGCGACGCGGTTGACGCCGCGCTGAGTGCTGGTGACTATTCGGCAGCGATGTTTGCCGACTATGGCAACACGCTGTGCTACGGAATCGAAAGCATGCGCAAACTCGTCTATGCATTTTATGATCCCAACTTCCGCTTCAAGGAACTTTTCAATGCCTATCCGCACCTCCACAGCCGGCTGACTGACTGTCTAACTGGTGATTTGTTCACTGACTTTGACGAACTCTTCAGCCGCGTCGCGGAATTTGCCGATGTTCCCGAACCGGTCACTCACGGCCAACCTCTGATGGAATCCTATGGCATTTGAATATAAGCTAACGCGGTCAGTTGAGTTTTCTGATACCGACATGGCCGGAATCATGCATTTCTCGAACTTCTTCCGCTTTATGGAAGCGACCGAGCACGCATTTTGTCGCTCCCTCGGCATCGAGGTCCATCCCGGCTCGGGCGCTGGCAAGGTTGGCTGGCCGCGAGTGCATGCCAGTTGTGATTACAAACATCCGTTGCGCTTTGAGGATACCGTTGAAATTCATCTTCTGGTGCGGGAAATCCGCAGTAAGTCGTTGGCCTACACGTTTATCTTCCGCTCCCATCGTGACGGGCTGCCCATAGAGGTGGCCCGCGGCAGCCTAGTTGCCGTGGCGGTCGGCATGGACCCGCTCAAGCAGACGATGAAAGCTGTCGTTATTCCGCAACAAATCCGCGCCATGCTGGAAGTGGCGCCACCCGAATATTTTCACCCCAAAACCACCGCACCATGATAGCAGCTGATACTAACCAACCAGGCATGACCTGGCTCGCATTCGCCCTGATGACCGTCGTGAGTTGGGGACTCTATGGCATTTTCCTGCACTCCGGGCAAGCTGGAATGGCCGATCCCGTGCAGGGCCGCTACAAGGCGTTCTTGTTCGTCGGGCTAGCCTATTTTCTAACTGCTGTGCTTGCGCCACTGGGAATCCTGATGGTGAATGGCGCCAGTTGGAAGTTCCCAATGGCCGGTATGGGCTGGTCGCTCTTGGCGGGCATCGTGGGCGCCATCGGCGCGTTCTGCGTGCTGCTGGCATTTGCCGCAAAAGGCCAGCCAAGTGTGGTCATGACCCTTGTGTTCGCCGGCGCACCCGTGGTCAACGCCCTTGTCGCCGTGCTGATGCACCCGCCACAAGGCGGCTTGGCGGCCATTCCCAAACCGTTCTATCTTGGCCTGTTGCTTGCCGTTGCTGGCGGGGGCTTGGTTACCTACTACAAGCCGGCTCCGCCGAAACCCCAGTCTTCGGCCATCGTAAACCAAGGGTCGCCACCATGATGGGTACCGTGCAACTTCAGAAGCTGAACCGGCTGTTAGCCGCGTTAACACCGGACAATCGTTTCTATGCGGAGAAGTTGCAACGTGCTGGACTGGCAAAGGGCGTCGGCAGCATCGAAGCGTTTATCGAGCGCATGCCTCTAACGACAAAGGCCGATCTTGTGGCAGACCAACTTGCGCATCCACCGTATGGCACCAATCTAACATTTTCGCCGGATCGCTACACCCGCTTTACCCAAACCAGTGGCACCAGCGGCATGCCGTTGCGCTGGCTCGACACTCCTGAAAGCTGGAGTTGGATGGTCGATTGCTGGACCGAGGTGTTGCGCGCCGCTGGCGTTAGATCCGGCGAACGGGTGTATTTCGCGTTTTCCTTTGGGCCGTTCCTCGGGTTCTGGCTGGCATTTGAGGCGGCCCAGCGGCTCGGCTGCCTGTGTCTCCCCGGGGGTGGACTCAGCAGTGC
>JBAXCM010000356.1:0-5147 GCA_037141475.1 Verrucomicrobiota bacterium
TGCCAGCGCCTACAACGGTCAGTTCAGCGGGAAGCTGCATATCCGAGCCCCACGCAATGCCGTCAACTCCGATCTTTCAGTCAATGCCATCAACGGCAACATCATTGATGCCTCCGCCATTCTGGTGGAGGGCTACAAGCTCTATGATCTAACTGGCTCAGGTGGTTCCATCACCGGCGCGATCCAGACAACGATCCAAACGGATGCCACCAACTACCTTGGTGTTGCCGGCACGACCGCTGCCAACTACAGCGCCATCCTCAACCGATTGCTACCCAACAATTCCGGACTCACGTCCGCGTTGGTTCTGGCTCCCGGAGTGGAGATTATCAACCGCAGTGGCGACGTCACACTGGGCAGCGCATCGTCCACCAGCACCAGTGATTGGAATCTCGCAACTAATCGGTTTGGAGCGAATCGTTCGGCTGGCGTCCTAACGATACGGGCTGCGGCAAACCTTGTGTTATACAATGCCCTGAGTGACGGCTTCAGCCCGACGCTGGCCAGCACAGATCCGACTTGGCTGTGGACCGCCCGCCTATCAACTCAAAACCCGCTGCTGCCGGTCAATGAGCAAACCTGGTCCTATCGGCTTTCGGCTGGTGCGGACCTCGGTGCTGCAAACTTTGGCGCGGTGCTTTCCCGCGACCAACTAACGGCAGGCCTTGGATCTCTCAAATTAGGAAAAGTCGCCACCAATCTGGCCGCCGGCAGTGGGGCCACGGCGACGACAGCCTCGGCGATTGCGAATCGCTATCAAGTGATCCGGACCGGCAGCGGTGACATTGAGATTCATGCCGCGCGGAGCGTGCAATTGCTCAACCCATTTGCCACGATATATACTGCCGGCACGCGGATCGCGGATCCGACGATGGGCGGGCTGTTCCGTCTTCCCAGCCTGAGCCTCGTCGGCATGGACAGCTCGCTGGGTAATTCTCAGCAGTCGAGTGCCGCGATATACAGCATGGCAGGCGGCGACGTAAGCCTTTACGCCGGGGAGAACATCGAGCATCTCACGCTCAACGCCGGTAATTGGGTCGCGGACTCCCAGTGGCAAATGCCTAGCAACTGGCTCTATCGGCGCGGCTACGTTGACCCCGCCAGCGGCGCGTTCGGGGTCAACCGGTGGGGTGAGGCCGCATCCACGACTTGGTGCGTGGATTATAGCAATTTCTTTCAAGGGGTGGGGGCGCTAGGTGGCGGGAATGTGACGTTGGTGGCGCTCCACGACATCAGCAATGTGGATGCGGTGGTGCCCACCAACGCCCGCATGCCGGGATATACCACCAGCAGTCAAACGAGCGCCGCTGTACCGGATGCCTCGAAGTTGCTTGAACTTGGTGGCGGTGATCTAACTGTGCGAGCCGGCCACAACATCGACGCCGGGGTGTATTATGTTGAACGCGGCAGCGGAACCCTCACAGCGGGCGGTAGCATCATCACCAATCCCACCCGCTCGGTGTTGACCCAATCCAACCTGAGCAGTGGCCAGGAAACGGCCTACACCGAGTTGCCAACCACCTTGTTTGTGGGCAAGGGTGACTTTAGCGTGTCCGCCGAGGATAGCATTTTGTTAGGTCCGGTGGCCAATCCGTTCTTATTGCCGGGGGGGCTGCTAAACAGTTTCTGGCAGAAGAGTTATTTTTCGACCTACTCTGGGCAAGCCAGCGTTACGGTCACCTCGGTGGGTGGCGACGTGACGTTGCGCAGTGCGGCGACCTTACCCGGCCAGACGACGGGAGTGGCGACGCCACTCTTGCAGAGTTGGTACACGAACAAGCTGGAGTTATCGGCGCTCTCAGCGGCATACACCAAGCCGTGGTTGCGCTTGGATGAAACCTCCACAACACCCTTTCAAAGCTTGTTTTCGCTGCGGCCCGGCAGCTTGCTAGCCACCTCGTGGAGCGGCAATATCAACGTGGTCGGCGACCTAACGCTGGCGCCTTCGTCACAGGGCGCCCTTGAGTTGCTGGCTGGCGGCTCGATCAACGGCTTCCAGCCCAATGGAGTGGTCAGCCTATCCGGCGTGAGCACCCTCACTTGGGGCAACTCCACCATCAACGTCTCAGACGCAGATCCGGCTGCTATTCCAGGCATCAGCAGCCCTTTTGGCTATCAGAAAATCGCCGGAATCACCAACAGTGCCAGTCTAACCGGAAGTCCAGATTTCCTCAATTTTCTCAGCCAGCGCCTCGCCGAGTCGGGAGGCACGACCGGTCATGTTTTGCAAACCCAGCAGGCGCTGCATGCCGCCGGTTTGCTGCATGGCAATGACCTCAACCCACTACGCCTGTATGCAAATGGCGGCGATATATCTGGCCTAACGCTTTTCTCGCCGAAGGCAACTCGGGTCATCGCCAGCCAGAGCATATCTGACGTTGCGTTGTATCTTCAAAACAACCATGCAGGCGACATCAGTGTGGTGGCAAGCGGCGGGGATCTAACGCCCTATCAGACGACCAGTGTGCTTCGGATAGCTGCCCAGCAACCGGGTAACGGCATCAACATTGGCAGTGGCCCGCAGGCCGGGGATATTCAAATCAGCGGCCCCGGTTCGCTCGAAGTGCTAGCAGGTCACAACCTCGATTTGGGCACCGGCTTGAGCCAATCGGATGGCACCGGGTCTGGCATTGCGAGTGTCGGCAATGCCCGCAATCCATACCTGCCCTTTAGCGGCGCGGAGCTGATAGTCAGCGCTGGGCTGGGTCCGGCGAACGGATTATCTAACAGCTCTTTGAATCTGACGGACTTTATCAGCCATGATGTTGCGACGCCGCAAGGCGCCGGCCTGCTCGAGGAAATCGCGCCCGGTGTGGTGTTTGGCAATCAGTCGGCGGAGGAACAAGCCCGCCTAGCAATCGAGGTTTTCTATCGGATATTGCGGGATGCCGGGCGCGCTCATGCCGCCACTGGCAACTACCAAGTGGCGGAGGCGGCGATCAAGTTGCTGATTGGCCCGGATGCCCGCGACGGCCGAATTTTTGCCCGGGCCCGCAACATTCGCAGCACCAATGGCGGTGATATATCTTTGCTCATTCCGGGGGGTGGGCTGGATTTGGCAGGCAGCGCGATCGGCAACCCGCAGACCCCACCCGGGATCATCACCGAAAGCGGAGGCAATATCTCCATTTTTGCCAGGAACGACGTCAGCGTCGGCATAGGTCGTATTTTCACACTGCGCGGCGGCAACGAACTCATTTGGTCGTCGGTAGGCAACATCGCGGCTGGCGCATCTTCCAAAACTGTCAAGTCAGCCTCGCCAACCCGGGTGCTTATTGACCCGCAAAGTGCTGCGGTTCAGACGGATCTATCAGGGTTGGCCACCGGCGGTGGAATCGGCGTGCTGGCCACCGTCAAAGGCGTGCCGCCGGGCGATGTGGATCTGGTGGCCCCACTCGGCAGCGTGGACGCTGGTGACGCTGGGATCCGCGTTTCAGGCAACCTCAACATTGCCGCCAATCATGTGTTTAACAGCGCCAACATCGCGGTTGGGGGATCGAGTGCTGGTGCCGCCGGCCCCATCTCCGTTAGTATATCCTCTGCCAGCCTGACATCCGCCTCGGATACAGCGGCGGCGGGCACAGCCAACTCTGCGGGATGGCCCGCCGCACAAGTCCCAAGGCCGGCACCCAGCACCGTAGATGAGCCCTCAGTCATCACGGTGGAGGTGATCGGTTATGGGGATGATCCGAACCATACGGAATGACTATCGGCATCCCGGAACTGACATTGCATACCCGGAATCGCGTGTTTCCCGCGACAAAGCGAAGACGCCCATGGCTGGGAATTTTCAAGGCGACAGGCTGGTAGGCTTAGCGGCGAGTGACGCGGGTTGCGTCCTTGACGGTGTCTGGTGGATGCACCAGCACTGCGGTCCCGAGGTCGATGCCGGATAGCACTTCGGTAAAACGACCGTCGGAATGGCCGACGTTAACCTCGGTGACCACGGCGCGGCCGCCACGAAAGACGAAGGTTTTCCAAGTATTGCCTTCGCGGAACAGGGCACCGGAAGGCACTGAGAGAACGTCGTCGCTGTGCCAGATGGCGACGCGAACCTCGACCCTGAAGCGGTCGCCGAGGGCCTTGGCGGGAGGGGGTGGGTCGAGCAGATCACAGAGGACGATGACGCGTTGTTCCTCGACGCCGAGAGCTGAGATTTTGGTAAAGGCCGCGGGCTCGACGCGCCGGACGCGGGCCTTGAGGGGGGAATCGCCGCCCCATTGCTCGATGTCCGCAGCGTCGCCGGGACGGATGGCCACCGCATCACGCGAGAGAATTTCCGCCTCGACCTCCAAATCCTGCGGATCGCCCACCTCGAGGATCGCCAAACCCGGGATGACCACCATTTCGCTTTCCTGCATGACTTTGAGAACCCGCCCGGAAACCGGCGATTTGACCTCAACGACCCCGCCCGAAGTCCCCACCTCAGGCCGTGCCAAAGCGGCCTGCGCTTGGATCAGGCGAAAGTCGTTAACCCGTATGGAAAATTCGATGGCTCGAACCTCAGCCGCTTTGATCGACGCCTCGCCCTCGGCCTTGTCCCGGTCTGCATCCGAGACCGTCCCGCTGCGCCGCACTGCCCGCACCCTGTCACGATCCGCCTCTGCCAATTTCAAGGTGGCACGGGCCGCAGCGAGCGATTCTGCGGCCTGCTTGCCGGCGGCTTCCCGCATGGAGACTTCGGCCTCCGCCTGTTCCCGGGACCGCGGGTCAAGCAAAGGTGCTGCAACCGGCTCGATGACGGTCAGCACGGTGGAGGCGGCTTGCACTTCATCGCCGGGCTTGAGGAGCACGCGGCGCATCCTGCCTGCGACCGGAGCGGCGACGACGAAGCGGTTGCGGACGCGGGTTTTGCCTTCCTCGGACACCCGGACGGTGAGGGGGGAGCGGCTGGCATTGGCGGTTTCGACGAGGACGGGTTTTGGCCAGAACCCCCAAGCGACAAACCCCAACAGCAAAGCCGCGATCAACGAAGATCCGAGGTTGCGCAGGAGGTGTTTGGCAGCGGGCCGTCGTCGAGCCTCCCAGGGGGCGCTGGCGGCGGGGAGTGATGAAGTGGGCTGGGCCATAAACTTGCAAGGGGAGACTAGGGGGATCAATCGCGGGCTTTCAAGACTCCAACCATGTCGAGTTTACCGACCATCCGG
>JBAXCM010000357.1:0-5140 GCA_037141475.1 Verrucomicrobiota bacterium
TCCGCCCGCCTCGAGGAGGTGGCCGGGATCGGCCACTAGGGTGGCACCTTCTCGGATGAGTTGGTGGCAACCGGCAAACGTCGGCTTGTCAATCGGGCCGGGCACGGCAAAGACCGGTTTGCCATATTCGGTGGCGAGGTTGGCTGTGATGAGTGAGCCGGACCAGGCGGGACATTCGATGACGAGCACCGCCCGGGCCCAGCCTGCGACGATGCGGTTGCGCATCGGAAACGTTTGCTTGTCGGTGAACGTGTGCAGAGGAAACTCCGAGACCACAGCCCCATGACCGCCCGCAATTCTCTCCGCCAAGCCAATGTTTTCAGGAGGATAGAGTTGGGCCAGGCCCGATCCGATGACGGCGATGGTGCGCCCGCCAGCCGCAATCGCCCCCTCGTGGGCGGCGGTATCGATCCCGCGGGCCAATCCAGAGACGATGGTGAAGCCGGCCTGGGCGATTTGATAGGAAAACTTCTTGGTGGCCTGGGTGCCGTAGGTGGTGGCGCGGCGGGACCCGACGATACTGATGGCGTGGCGGTCGCGAGGTTCGAGTTTGCCCCAGACGTAGAGCAGCAGCGGTCGGTCGTAGATATCGCGGAGCGGGGCGGGGTAGTCCGGGTCATCCTGAGTGACGACCGCGATGCCACGGCTGGCGGCCTCGGCGAGTTCGGCGATTGGATCGGCGTGATCCTGCCAACTTCGGAGGATCGTGGCGGTTTCCTCGCCGATGCCGTCCACGCGCATCAGCCGATCCTTGGGAGTGTTGAGAATGGCGTCGGCGTCGCCAAACGCTTCCAGCAAGCGGCGCACCCGGATCGGGCCGATTTTCGGGAGCAGGTTCAGGGCGGTTAGAGCTTCAAGCGGGGACATGGGCGGGAGCTGGGATTCATGGGGGAACTGGCATGACTACGACACAGGGGGCATTCACTGAAGACTTCAGAAATCACAATTGAGAAGCCCTGTTGCATTGATGAGGCACATTCTGGCAAATCCTCCACAGGAACCTGATGCTAGTGCGGCGTGTTAGCGTGTCAAGGATGCACTGCGGCGATCCGGCGGGAGCTGACCATGGGTAGGGTAAATTGGGCCGCGTGGCGGCCGTCACTTGCACATCTCAGGGGCAAATGTGGCCAAGATGTCCACATTCCTTGATGGGGCCAGCGACGGGCTGGAAGCCCTTCTGGCATGTTAGGCTGGAAGCCTAAGCTCTTTTCGAAATCTCTGATGCGCCGCTACTAGGCGGGGCATGGGCTACTTGCTGCGGGTTGCAGCGGGTGCAGCGGGTTCGTCTGCTGGGTCCTTGGGGGCGAGCTTGGCGAGTTCGGCTTCAAGTTCCTTGGAGCGGGACTCGAAGAATTCCTTGGCTCGGAGGGTTTCCTCGAAGCGGCGCTGGAGGGTGTCCATGTCCGCTTTGGACGCCTGTTCGCCGACGGCGGAGAGCTGTTGCTTCAAGGTGGCGATTTCAGTGGCCTGGGCGTCGCGGCGGGTTTTGAGGTCGGCGACTTCGCGGCGCAAGGGTTCTGTTTCAGTGCTGCCGGTCCTGGCTTGTTGGAGTTCATTTTTTACTCGTTCGAGTTCAGTTCTATCCAATTGGCGGTACTGTTCGGAGAGCCGCCACTCGGAATTTTTTTTGACCAGATTGGCGTTTGTATCATCCAACAACTGCTTGTAACGGGCCGCCAACAGCACCAGGTTGTCGGCATCCTTTTTGATGCGGGAGGTCACATCCTCAATCTGCTCACCACCGCTCAGAGCAGGCATGCCGAGGGCACCGCTCTGGCGCTTCAGGTCTTCGAGTTCGGCCTGGAGTGAGGCGAGTGCGCGGGTGTCGCCGGACTTGTGGCCGTCATTGGCGGGGCGGAATTTGAGCATCATGAGGAGGACCAGCAAAGCGGCGATGACCGTTCCGAAGGCCATCGTCGGAGTGATGGTCGTCTTCGAGCTTCGCCCGGGGAGGGGGCTTTCATGGGTTGGGTGAACGCATGGGTCCTGCTCCGAAGGTGGCAATGAGGTGTCCGGCATGGGTTGAGAGTGGACAGCGGAGGGCGACTTTGTCAAATCCGAACCAGCACAGCGAGTCGTGAGCTGAGGGTGAGTTGGTGCCCTCGCCATTTTCCGAGGTCGATGGCGGGGAGAGGTGGGTGGCACGTAACGGCCAAATGATCACTTCTTGGGCAATCCATAGGCAAATGTGGGCCAGGATGCCCACTCTCCATGGAGCGTCAACAATGGGTGGTGGCCGGTGAGCACCGTTCCTTGAGGCGGATCTGCCAACACGCCCGGTCGGAAAATCCGCTTGCCCGCATCGAAAAGGCGACTATCTTGCGCGCGCCACGCCAGCGTCGGCTGGCTCACGCCCAATTTCCCCGTTCACCCCCATCCACCGCTCCCACATGTCTGATACGCAACATTCACCGCTTGGCTGGCCTGCACCGCAAGGACTGTGGGAACCCTCACAGGAAAAAGATGGCTGCGGCGTGGGTTTCATCGCGCACCTCAAAGGACGGCGCTCCCATGACATTATCCTCAAAACCCTGCTGATGAACAGCCACATGGACCATCGCGGGGCCAGCGGCGCTGATCCAGCCACGGGCGATGGCGCGGGCATTTTCGTCCAAATGCCCGACAAATTCCTGCGCAAGGAATTGGCCAAACAACGCCTCGAACTGCCCCCGGAAGGCGAGTACGCGTCCGGCTTGGTATTTCTCTCGCCGGAACCGAGTGTGCGCGAGGCTGCCATGCAACTCTTCGAACACGTCATCCGCGACGAAGGCCAGAAATTCATCGGTTGGCGCACCGTGCCGGTCCGCAGCGAAATCCTCGGCGAGACGTCCGGCCGCTACGAACCGGTCATCAAGCAGGTATTTCTCAAGCGCAGCCCGGACATCACCGATCCAATGGAGTTTGAGCGCAAACTCTACGTCATCCGCAAACGCGTCGCCTATGCCATCCGCACCAACGATGTCCCTAATAAATTTAGCGACGTCCATGGCAACCGCGGCAACACCTTCCCCGGTGCCAATTACTACTATGTCACCGGCTTGTCAGCCAAAACCATGATCTACAAAGGCATGCTCACCGCCTGCCAGTTGTCAGATTACTTCTACGACCTGCACGACCCGGATTTCGAGTCCGCACTGGCGTTGTTGCACACCCGTTTTTCCACCAACACCTTCCCCAGTTGGTCACGGGCGCACCCGAACCGTTTCATCGCCCACAATGGTGAGATCAACACGGTTCGCGGCAATGCCAATTTCATGCGTGCTCGCCAGGCACTGTGCACCAGCGACGTCTTCGGCACCGACATCGAGCAACTCTTCCCCGTCATCGACGAGGATGGCTCGGACTCTGCCCGCTTCGATAACGCCTTGGAGTTCTTGCACTACGGCGGCTACGATCTAACCCACGCCATGATGATGATGATTCCCGAACCCTGGGAACGCCACACCATGATGGATAAAGATAAGCGCGCGTTCTATGAATTCCACGCCTGCCTCATGGAACCTTGGGACGGCCCAGCCTCAATCACCTTCTCCGACGGCCAACAAATCGGCGCCGTCCTCGACCGCAACGGCCTCCGCCCGAGCCGCTATTACGTCACCGATGACGACCTCGTCATCATGGCCTCCGAAGTAGGCGTGCTCCCCGATATCGACCCTCTCTCGATCGTCGAAAAAGGCCGTTTGCGCCCAGGCCGCATGTTCTTGGTGGACATGAATGAAGGCCGCATCGTCCCCGACGAAGAAGTAAAACGCCGGATCTACAGCGCCCAACCGTACAGCGAGTGGTTGGATCAAAACCGCCTCACCCTCGCCCAGTTGCCAGCCCCCGCCGCGCCCATTGCCGTCGAACCATTGCGCATCCCGGAGCGCCAACTCGCCTTTGGCTACACCTACGAGGATTTGCGCTTGTTGCTAGGGCCATCAGCCAGCACCGGCGTCCAACCGATTTCATCGATGGGCAACGACACCCCGCTCGCGGTGCTCTCAACCAAGCCGAAGCACCTCTATCAGTATTTTAAGCAGATTTTCGCGCAGGTGACCAATCCGGCGCTCGATTGCATCCGTGAGGAACTCATCACCGCCACGGAAACCTTCATCGGCTCGGAAGGCAACCTGCTCCAGCCCGGCCCGCAAAGCTGCCGCATGATCCGCCTAGATAACCCGCTCATCGACAATTGCGCCCTCGCTCAATTGCGCGAAGTCGATCAACGCGGCTTCCAATCGATCACCCTCGACATGCTCTTCCCGGCGAAACAGGGCGGCGAGGGACTCACCTCTGCCCTGCAACGGCTCTTCGACACCGCCGACCAAGCGATCGCCGACGGCTGCAACATCCTCATCCTTTCCGATAGAAACCTCAGCGCATCCAACGCCGCCATCCCTACCTTGTTAGCTATGGGCGGTCTCCATCACCATCTGGTGGCGGCCGGCACCCGCACCTTGGTTTCCATCATCCTGGAAACCGGCGAGGCCCGCGAAGTCCATCACTTCGCCACCCTCATCGGCTACGGCGCGGACGCCATCAACCCGTACATGGCCTTCGACTCGCTCCACCAGATGATTGCGGATGACATGCTGGCTATCCCCTTCGACAAGGCAGTCTATAACTACCTGAAGGCATCGATCAAGGGCGTGGTCAAAACGATGGCGAAGATGGGCATCTCCACCGTCGCGTCCTATCGCGGCGCTCAAATCTTTGAAACCATCGGCCTCAGTTCCGAACTCGTCCACCAGTACTTCACCGGCACCTCCAGTCGCTGCGAGGGTTCGGGCATCGACCAGATCGCCGAAGAATCCCTCGCCCGCCACCGCGCCGCCTTCCCCGAGCGCCACCTCGCCGATACTCAACACACTCTGGATCCAGGCGGCATCTATCAATGGCGTGCCGATGGCGAGTACCATCTCTTCAATCCGGAAACCATCCACTTGCTGCAAAAGGCGGTGCGCACCGGCAGTTACGAGGTGTACCGTCAATATGCCGCAAAGGTGAACCTCCAGAGCGAAAATATCTCGACGCTGCGCGGGCTGATGTGTTTCCGCAAGGACCTCAAACCGGTGCCCCTCGACGAGGTGGAATCCGTCGAAGCCATCACCAAGCGCTTCAAAACCGGAGCCATGTCCTATGGCTCTATCTCCCAGGA
>JBAXCM010000358.1:0-5099 GCA_037141475.1 Verrucomicrobiota bacterium
CCTATTACTATGCGGTGGCGGCAGCGGATAGCCGCTCCCTGGTGTCTTCCGGCATCGCGGCGGATAAACCGCCGCCCGTCTGGCTGCCGACGCATCTGGCTGAGCCCCCAGCAAGCGTGGCTGAGCAACGCCGCAAGAACGTCGAGAAAATCGCCCCTCACCGCAGGGCTGACTGGGAGGCTCTGGTCAAGGCCAGAGGCAACGGTCGGGGCCGCGATTCCACGACTTCTCCGGCTCCCACAAATCCGCCGTTGATGTATAAACCGGCCGGTGGAGCGACGGTTGATAACAAGGTGGGCTTGGTAATTTTAGTGCAGTTTCCCGACGATCCGAACACCCCCGCCATTGATCCAGTTCCTTTCCCGACGACCCAGGCGAAGATGACTCGCCTATGCAACCAGGTTGGCTACAACGACGACGGGAACATCGGTTCGATCCACGATTACTACATCGATCAATCCAACGGCCATCTGTCATTGACGCAGGTGGTCACTCCCATTCTCACGCTGCCACATTCGCGCAGCTATTATAGTTACTCGGATTACCCGGTCAACACGATCTTCCGCGACAATGGTGCCACCGGCAACCTCATGGCCACCGACGCAGTACTGCTTTTGAAAGCTGCGGCTTTTGATTTCTCGTCCTTGTCGCTGGATTTCTTCAATGACGTGATCGCCACCAGTCTGCTGTTTGCGGGCGCTGATTCCGGGGTGTATGCGAAGGGATTGTGGCCGTTTTCCGGCTCTTTCCCTGCTGCCATTGACGTCGGCACGGCCGGGGTTCACCGCTATATTCTGAACTATCAAATGACTGACATTGCCGATGCCGCGCCAGGCATTGGTACCACCTGTCATGAGCTCGGCCATATGCTTAAGAAGTATCCGGATTTGTATGACTCCAATTCGGACAACGGCGCATCGGCGGGTGTGGGGACCCATTCGCTGATGGGCACGGGTGCCTCCTTGAATAATGAAAAGGCACCTGCTCCAATCGACATCTATTTGAAGGACTTTTCCGGCTGGGCAACCATCACCGAGCTGACGCCGACGACGGTTCTCAACGCGGCGCTGCCGAGCACCGGCAATATCGGTTACCGGATTCGCAAACCGGGCACTGCCACCGAGTACTTCGTGATCGAGAACCGCGGTGCCGGCGACCGCTGGTCGGCATTTTGCCCGGACGTGGGCATCATGATCTGGCACGTCGATGAAGCCGTCACCACCGAAAATGAGGATCAACAAATGACCCAGGCCCAACATTACCAGTGCGCCCTGATGCAGGCCGATGGCCGCTGCGATTTGGAGCACAACGCCAATACGGGAGATAATGCCGACCTATTTAAAACCACTAAGGGTATCTTTAACAATGCCACCACGCCCAATGCCAATTGGTGGGATGGTAGCCCCTCGGGCATCTCGATCACCGTGCCCAGCGCGCCTGCCGCCTCAATGAACGTGGCCTTTGGAGCTGCTCCACCAACGCTGGCCTTGGCTCCGGCGACCCAAAATGTACTGGCTGCCGGTGGGACCTTTAGCTTTCAGGTGACGTCAAACAGCACATGGACATGGAGCCAGGACTCCGCTTGGATCAGCACCAGTGTGACAGGGCCTCAAACGGGTAATCTCACCTTTACGTTCACGGTTCCACCTAACACCACCATCGTCCCCCGCACGGCGGTGTTTACCGTCAACGTCGCGGGAGGGCTCACCGCCACTCATGCCATCACCCAGGGCGGATTGTTGCTGCCAGACATGGTCGTCGGCCCCGGCTACCCGAGTGCCTGTGGCCCGGCCGTCGTGAAACCCGGTGGCAACGTCTATGTTTATGGTTCCGTCAGCAATCAGGGATCGGTGCCCACCGGCCCCTACACCGTGAACTTCTACCTCTCGCCGGATACCACCATCACCACTTCCGACTACCTGATCGGCCAAAAATCCCAGTCGTCGCTCGCTGTTGGGACCTCTGAGTTTATTCTCATGGATGAATCCACCGCGTCCTTGACTTTGACTGTGCCGTTGAACGTTCCCGGCGGGACGTATTATGCCGGTTGGATCTATGACCCGAACAATCTCGTCGCCGAGGTCAGCAAGAGCAATAATTCGGGTTATGTCACGGCTTCGACCATCATTGTGGATTCAAGCCCCCCTACCGTTGCGATCAGCTCGCCAGCCGCTGACGGCACCACTGTCACCAGCCCCACCCTCTCGGTGAGCGGCACGGCCGCTGATAACGTCAGCGTCGCCAGCGTCTATATCTCGCTGAACGGCGGATCCTCTGTCTTGGTCACAGGCACCACTTCCTGGTCAAGTAGCGTGTCACTGGTGCCCGGAACCAATACGGTCGCCGCCATCGCAGTGGACACGGCTGGCAACCAGTCCAGCTGGATCACCCGCTCCGTCACCTATACCCCGCTGGATGCCACCAAGCCCACCGTGGCCATCACTTCCCCAGCGGCCAACGGGACCTATGTGAATAAACCCGCCCTAACAGTGAGCGGAACGGCAAGCAAAGGCACTTACGATTTGAACGTGGTGTACTGCCTTCTGAATAGCACGTTGCCATGGCTGACAGCCACTGGCACCTCGACTTGGTCGCGGTCCGTGACGTTGACTCCAGGGCTCAATAACATCAAAGCCATCGTTTATGACAATCAAGGAGTGCTCTCTTCTCAGGTAGTTAGGACGGTCACGTACGACGGGACGCCTCCAACGGTCGCCATCACCACTCCAGCAAGCGCTGGCACCATCGTCAATCTCCCCAGCTTAGCCATCGCCGGCACAGCGGCGGATGACACCAATTTAACTGCCGTCTATTGGCGTTGCAATGGTGGGGCCTGGACGCTGGCCAGCGGCACGAGCACCTGGTCGGGCACGTCGAACCTGATCGTTGGGCTCAACACCATTGAGGTCCAATCCAAAGATGCGGCTAACAATCTTTCCACAATCGCGTCGCAGACGCTGACGTACACGCCTGACGTCACACCTCCGACGGTGGCGATCACCAGCCCGGCCAGTGATGGCGGTGCCGTGAATACTGCCAGTCTGGCCATCGCAGGTACGGCGGCTGATGACTTCAATTTGGCTGCGGTTTACTGGCGGCTTAATGGCGGCACTTGGACCCTGGCAGCTGGCACCACGGCATGGTCGGCCACCGTGCCATTGGTGGTCGGGGCCAACGTGATCGAAGTGCAATCCAAAGATGCAGTCAATAATCTGTCCGCCATCGTGTCGCGAACCGTCACGTATGATGCTACTCCTCCGACCGTTGCTATCGCCACTCCGGCAGGTGATGGCATCTTCGTGTCGAGCTCCGCCTTCGCCCTGAGCGGCACTGCTGCAGACAACCTCGGAGTCGCAATAGTCTATTGGCGCCTCAATGGCGATGTTTGGGTGGCCGCCAGCGGAACCACCTCATGGTCGGCCAGCGTGACTTTGGCAGCGGGGACCAACTTGCTCGAGGTCCAATCTAAAGACTCTGCCAATAACCTCTCCGTCATCGCATCGCGCACCATCATGCTGGACTCGATCGCCCCAACGGTGACAGTCACCACACCAGTGAGTAACGGCCTGTTCGTGACAAATCCCAGCGTGGCCTTCAGTGGCACGGCAGCCGATAACATGGGAGTCACCGCAGTTTACTGGCGGCTTAACGGTGGAGCTTGGGCCACGACTACCGGCATCAGCTCATGGTCAACCAGCGTGACTTTGGCAGCCGGCGTTAACCTGCTCGAGGTCCAATCCAAGGATGCTGCCAATAATCTCTCCATCGTCGCGTCGCGATCCATCTCCTATGATGCGACTCCTCCCACGGTGGCAATCACCACTCCGGCGGTTGACGGCACCATTGTGACAAGCCCCGGCTTGACCTTGAGTGGCACCGCGGCGGACAACATTGGAGTTAACGCAGTCTATTGGCGGCTAAATGGCGGTCCTTGGGCCCTAGCCACCGGTATCAACGCATGGTCAGCCAGTGTGACTTTAGGGATTGGAGCCAACTTGTTCGAGGTCCAATCCAAAGACCTGATCAACAACCTTTCCGCAGTGGCGTCGCGGATCGTGAATTACACACCCTTCGGCCAATCCTTGCCAACTTGGCGTCAGGCTCACTTTGGTAGCTCGGCTAACAGTGGAACAGGCGCAGACCTTGCCGACCCAGATAACGACGGCGTTTCAAACCTTCAGGAATTCGCCTTTAACCTCGATCCAAACGTAGCCGATGCCAAGCATTTGGTGGCCGGAGCCGCTGGCACGGCAGGTCTGCCGGTGGTCACGATCGGAGGCAACCGCCGCCTGCACATGGAATTCATCCGCCGCAAAGCCTCCAACTACCCCGGCGTCGAGTATAAGGCAAAATTCTCCGCTGACCTCAGGGCCTGGGTAGATGTGACCGGGTCGGCCACGGTCACATCGATCGACGCAATCTGGGAGCGCTTGATCGTGGATGACCAGCTGCCTGCGATTACGCCTGCTCGATTTGCCCGTGTGGAGGTCACCAATATTGCCGATGCGAGTGTGCTCTCACCGTTGGAATCCTGGCGGCAGGCCAATTTCGGGAGCTCCGCTAATAGTGGCGATGGGGCCGATCTCAATGATTCCGACCATGACGGCATCCCCAACTTGCTCGAGTTTGCCTTCGGCTTGAACCCGAAACAAAACAGCGCCGGACTTTTGCCACGTCCTCAAGTCTCCGGCGGCAAGCTCGTGCTGAGCTTTGCCCAGCCTGCGGGGATCAGTGGAATTACTTATGGTGCTGAGTGGAGCCCGACGCTGGTGCCTGGCAGTTGGATCGCGCTCCCCGACACAGGCACTCCGCCCATTCACTTTTTCAGTGTGCCTCTCGCCGGCAACTCCAAAGTCTTTATGCGCATCAAGGTGTCCAACCCCTAGTCTTCACAGCTCCCGAGCAAAACCATCAAGTCTCACGGATTCAGCCTAATCGCCTCCAAGTGCCCGCCCATCGGCCAGCCACCATCCAAATCTCATTAAAAAAACCAAAAAAAAACTTGCGGGGCTGGTAAAATTCCTGTTTCCTTCGTCCAGAAGACGCGGGCATAGCTTAGTGGTAAAGCCCTAGCCTTCCAAGCTAGACATGCGGGTTCG
>JBAXCM010000359.1:0-5099 GCA_037141475.1 Verrucomicrobiota bacterium
TTGCTCAAACTCCGCCAAATCTGCTGCGATCCCCGCCTGCTGCCCGAGGAATTCTCGAACCACGTCCAGATATCCGCCAAACTGGATTTTCTAACCAACCTGCTGGAACTGCTCATCGAGGAAGGCCGTCGCATCCTGCTTTTCTCACAATTCACCAGCATGCTCGCTCTCATCGAGCAACATCTCATTGCCACTCACGTCCCATACCTCAAACTCACCGGTTCCTCCACCGATCGCGGCAAACTCGTCGAGGATTTCCAGACCGGTCGCATCCCCCTTTTCCTCATCTCACTGAAGGCTGGCGGTACCGGTCTTAATCTAACAGCCGCCGACACCGTCATCCACTACGACCCATGGTGGAACCCGGCCGCAGAGGCTCAGGCGACCGACCGTGCCTATCGGATCGGCCAAGATAAGCCGGTGTTTGTTCACAAACTGCTGTGCCAAGACACCGTCGAAGAGCGCATCCACCAACTCCAACAGGATAAAGGCAAGCTTGCCGCCGGTATCCTCGCCGGCTCCGATCTGGCCGCCACCCTCGATCCCGCGACTGTGCGCGCCCTGTTGAATCCATAGCCCCCCAGCGCAGCGGGACTCGCCCACGACCCGCTTGATAGGCCCGCCCGGAGCCGCCCAATACCTGCCATTTAGCGCTCTCTGGCGGAAAATAGGCATCTTGCATGTGCTGGAAGCCTATCTTCAGACATCCTGACCCGCCCCCGTACAATGAAGGTATTTCGGCGGGCCTGATGAAAAGCAATGAGCCGGACTCGCTTGCCGCCGCCGTTGTGGGTGGTACGCTCCGCGCATGGCTAACCGCCGCCGACACACTCTCCCATCTGCTCGCCCCGCCGCATGGCACAGTGGTTCAGTCCTCCTCGATGTGCAGGCGGGCCGGCGGGGGCAGGTTGATTTTTTCATCACCATCGCCGACGTCGAGGCTGTCCAAGACATTGGTGCGGCGCCGCATCAGCCCCGCATCCCTAGAGACGGCCGCGGAACTGGGCACCTCGGCGTGATAGGGATCGTCACCCAACACAAAGGGTTCCTTCGGCGCGACCGGGACGACGTCGAGGGCGGGCAGGCTGGCGAGAGCGGTGAGGCCGTCACTGGAACTGCCCGAGTGCATGGAGCAATAGGCGGGCGATTCTGTGCCGCGTCGGAAGACTTCGTTAACGGTGGTTGAGCGGGATCGCAGCTTGCCGCTGGCCTTGTCTTCGGCCATCTCCTGGCAAAATTGGGTCGCCCGCTGGCCCGACACACTGCACACCGGCACCTCAACCAGATTGTCCGGAGCTTCAATTTCCCCGCCGCCAAATGCCGGAGCCGCCGCGTTCATCGCCGCCTGCCAAACCGGCATCGCCAAATCGCGGCTGAAAGCCCCGGGATTGATCGGGCCAGCCCCAGCCTGCAAAAATCCGGTCCACACACCGCAGGCAACCCGCTTGTTGTAACCCAAAAACCAGGTGTCGGAAAAATCGTGGGTGCTGCCGCCCTTGCCAGCCCCGCCAAATGGTTTCTCTAACAATCCGTCGAAGGCCCCTGCGGCACTGCCGCGCTGGCACCCGCCCACCAGCATGCTGTGGATTTGCCAGGCCGTGGCCGGATCGATCGCCTGCTGCGCCGTCACGGGTGGGTACGGGCGGCGATAGATGACGTGGCCCTGGGCGTTTTCCACCCTGTCCAGATAGATGAGCTTGGCGGGGCCGAGCTGGCCACCGCGGCCGAATGCGGCGATGGCACGCAGCGCTTGCTTCATCGACGCTTCTTCCCAGCCGACGCACAGGCGCTGGAGCAACTCGGCGCGTTCCATGGGCAAGCCGAAGGCGACCCCGGTTTGGGCAATGCGTTGCAGGCCGACCAAGCTGCCGAAGCGCACGGTGGCGGCAATTTTCGAGTTTTCCAAGGCGCGGCGTGCGGTAATTTTGCCATCATAGGTTGGGGAGGCGACCTCCATCCCCCATTCGCCCAAAATCCCCTCGCGGCCGCCGACCATCAGCGTGCGGTTGTCCAGCGCCTCATCCTCGACCAAGGTGACCGGCGTCTGGCTGCCGCTGAGACCGGCAGCATACAAGAACGGGAAAAACGCGGTGCCGAGTGGCCGCTTGCCGGACTCGATAAAATCGTAGGGTGCCTGGGCATAATCGCGTCCGCCGACGTGAGCCAGCACCTCGCCGGAATCCTGTTCCACCATCAGTACCGCCCCCTGCAGGTATTCCGGAGCCTCGCTCGACCCCTTGCGGTAGTCGGCGTACTTCGGGTGGGTGTAAGCGGGTTGGGCTTCTGCCCGCGCCAGAGACTCTTGCAACGCCTGCTCGGCGGCATCTTGAGCCTCCTTCAAGATGGTGGTGTGGATTTTACAACCGCCGGCTGCCAGCGCATCCTCGTCGAGCGACTCATCGACCTTGAGCGCTTGGGCCACGGCTTCGGCGATGCGCTCGTAGAGGTGGGAGGTGCCGCGGCGCAGCGGCTGTGGATTGAGCTTGAGTGGTTGGGCCTTGTAGAATTCGGCGTCCTTTTGGCTGAGCGATTTTTCCTCGACCATCCGGCTTAGCACATAGTTGCGGTGCTCGCGGTTGACTTCCGGGGCGTTGATTGGCGAGCGGCCGGTGGGATTTTTGATGAGGGTGACTAGGGAGGCGCATTCGTCCACAGTCAAATCCTTTGGTTCCTTGCCGAAGTACCCGAGAGAGGCCGAGCGAATGCCGTGGAGACCACTGCCAAAGTAGATCCGGTTGAGGTAAAACTCGAGGATCTCGCGCTTGCTGTAGCGTTGCTCGATGCGCATCGCCAGGAATGCTTCCACCAGCTTGCGCTGGGTGGTTGACTCGCTCCGTTGGATGGCCTTTTCCTTGAGGTTGTAGGCATTGCGGGCGAGCTGCTGGGTGACGGTGCTGGCCCCTTGCTTCGATCCTTGCAGGTTGAGCTTGGCGGCCCGCACGATGCCGATGTAATCCACGCCTTTGTGGGTGAAAAAGCGTGAGTCTTCGCCGGCGCAGAGGGCGTCGATGAGGATTTGGGGGACTTCGCTGATGGGGATGACGCTGCGGTTTTGGACAAAAATGCGCCCGATCTCCTTGTCGTTGCGGTCCAGGATGATGCTGGGAACCTCCAGCACGTTGATGAGCTCGAGGTCGTAGGTAGCGGCGCGTTGGCGGTATTCGCGGGTGTAGCGCTCTGCGAACACGTATCCGATGCCGGCAGCTGCCGCAGCGAGGATTAGGCCGCCGAACAACAAGCTCAGCCAAAAGCCATTGCGCTTGTAGAAACGGCGCTTCTTGCGGATATTCCGGGGTCTGTTTGGATAATTCGCCATGCCTGATTCCCACTCATCGCCGCTTGTTTCTGCGGCTACGCGCGACAATGATTATACGAGAGCGGCCACTTTCGCAACCCCCACGTTGCGCGACCTGCTTCAGCAGCAAATCGCGGCTCAGGGGCCGCTGGATTTCGCGGATTTCATGGCCACTGCCTTGTATCACCCGGACCTCGGCTACTATGCCCGGCAGGTCCGGCAGGTCGGTCGAGACGGGGATTTTTTCACCAGCGTGAGTGTGGGGCTGGTGTTTGGGGAGTTGCTGGCGCGGCGCTTCGGGCGGTGGTGGCGGGAGGCGGGTTGTCCCGAGAGCTGGCGTATCATCGAGAGTGGTGCCCATGATGGCACGCTTGCCGCAGACGTTCTCGCGGCCCTGCGGCGGCTAGAACCCGCAGCTTTTGCCGCTCTCCAATACGCCATCCCCGAGCCCTTGCCCCGCCTGCAAGCCGCCCAACGCCAAACCCTTCAGCCCTTTGCCGAACGAGTTCTTTTCCTAACGAATCCAACGGAATTGGCGCTCAATCCATGGCCAGGCATCGCCTTTGGCAATGTGTTGCTCGATGCCCTGCCGTGCCAAGTGATCGAGTGGCGGGCCGATGGCTGGCACCTCTGCCGGGTCGGCTTTTCTGCGGACGGAGGGTTCTGCTGGGACACCCTGCTGCCGGTGAGCGACCCGGTGCAGGTCGCCGCGCTGGCCTCGCTGGGTGGCGGCTTCCCCATCGGCTACCGCAGCGAACTGCGAACGAACTACGCCGGATTTTTCGCTCCTCTGCTTGCCGGGCTGTCATCCGGCCTGCTGCTGTGGTTCGACTACGGCTTTGCACGCCCCGAATTTTACCATCCGGCGCGCCATCAAGGGACGCTTCGGACGTTTTCCGGGCACCGCGCGGCGGACGACCCATTGCTGGAACCGGGCGCAACCGATATCACCGCTCACGTCGATTTTACCGCTGTTGCTGAAACTGCTATCAGGTTAGGTTGCCGGCCGCTGCTTTTCCGCAGCCAAGGGTCGTGGCTCACGGCGCTGGCCCGCGAGTGGCTGCTCGCCATGGAGGGCCAGCCCGATGCCGCGTTGCTTCGGCAATTCATGACGCTCACCCACCCGGCGCAGCTCGGCGGCCGTTTCCATGTTTTGGAGCTCGCATGGAATGATCCGGCGGCACCGGAGATCGCTGCCGGGGATCTGCACCGCTTGGCGCTGGGTGATGGCTATGACGCATGAACCCAGGGATTTGGGTTCCAATGGCAGGGATTGTGACCTAACCTCCCGGCATGTGTTCTAACGAACTAATCGCGGTGCGCACACGCTTTGCCCCCAGCCCAACGGGGCGGCTGCATCTCGGGCATGCCTTGGCGGCGCGGGTGGCACATGAATTTGCGCGAGGGCATGGCGGGCAGTTTCTCCTCCGCCACGAGGACATCGATGTCACCCGGGTGCGCGGAGAGTATTTCGCACAAATTGAGGAGGACCTGCTCTGGCTCGGTTTTGACTGGGATGGCCCGGCCCTGCGCCAAAGTAGCCGCCGGCCAGCCTATGACGCGGCATTGGACCAGCTGCGCGCCCTCGGCGTCGTCTATCCCTGCAATTGCACACGACGCGAAATTCAACTCGAGGTGGCGGCTATGCTCGCCGCACCTCAAGGGCCGGAGGGACCGCTCTATCCGGGTACTTGCCGCCCGCTAGCGGGTGAAAATCGGCTGCATGGAGCGCCAACCGGCCACGCCTGGCGCTTGGATTCGCACAAGGCGGCGGAGCTGACCGGGCCGCTGAGCTTTGTGGACC
>JBAXCM010000360.1:0-5097 GCA_037141475.1 Verrucomicrobiota bacterium
ATCTTTGGCAACTCACCCCGCCCCGCCAATGCCTGGGGCGCTCTCTCCGCTTGGGGCTGGGGGGCCAGCCGCATCATGGACTACCTGGAAACCGATCCAGCCATCGATGCCAATCGCGTGGCTGCCATCGGCCACTCGCGCTGCGGCAAGGCCGCCCTGTGGTGCGCTGCCGAGGACACCCGCTTCACCTACGTCATTTCCAACAACTCAGGCTGCTCCGGTGCCGCTCTGGCCCGCGGCAAAAATGGTGAAAAAATCTCCGATATCACCTCCCATTTCCCCTATTGGTTTTGCGAAAATTACCGCCAATTCAGCAACCACGAAGAGCGCCTTCCAATCGACCAGCACCAACTGCTCGGCCTCATTGCCCCGCGCTTGCTCTATGTTGCCAGCGCCACTCAGGACGACTGGGCGGGTGGCAAAAGTGAGTTTGAGTCCTGCGTCCGTGCCAGCCCGGTGTATGCGCTCTTCGGCAAACCCGGCATTGAAGCCACCAACCTGCCACCACCCGACCAAGCGCTGTTAGCCGGAACCATCGCCTATCACATGCGCAGCGGCAAACATGATCTGGCAGTCAGCGATTGGCAGCATTACATGGACTTTGCCGACAAGCATTGGAAGCCCTGATTGACTCACTGCCAGTTCCCACTAACCACTACCTCAATGCCATCCATCCCGCTAGAAGACACCGTCGCCGACGTCGTCGGCAAGGCCATGCGCGGCCTTCAACTCGACGACTCACAAGTGGCCGCAGCCGCCGGCGTGACGCCCGCCGCCGTCGCCAGTTTGCGAGACGGCCTCTATCATGATGCCACGGCGCGGGCCGTGGCGCCTGTGCTTCACCTTGGAGCTGAAGCGCTTGCTGAGCTCGGCAACCAATCATGGTACCCGCAACCCATCTCGCTCACCGGGTTGGTTTGCTTCAACTCCCCGTACCGGGATATAACCGTCAATAGTTACTTGGTTTTCGACCCCGCCAGCGGTCATGCCGTGGCGGTGGATACCGGCGCGGATTGCAGCGAAATGTTGCATTATCTAACGCAGCACAAACTCTTCGTCAAACTCATCCTGCTGACCCACACCCACATCGATCATGTGCTCGATCTGGCGTGCCTCCAGCATCACACCGGTGCTCCGGCCTATGTCGGCAAGGGAGAGTCGTTCGCCGGAGCTGAAGTGTTCGAGGCTGGCCGGGTCTTCCACTGCGGCGCACTGCGCATTTCCACACGCCACACTTGGGGCCACTCGCGCGGAGGCATCACCTATGTCGTCGATGGTCTGGAGCGGCCGCTGGCGCTCGTCGGCGACGCTGTTTTCGCAGCTTCGATGGGCGGCGTTGCGGTATCCTACGCCGACGCGCTACGCAGCAATCGCGAGCAAATCTTCACCCTGCCCGCAGCCACCATCCTCTGCCCCGGCCACGGCCCGCTCACCACCGTCGGCGACGAGATGGTTCACAATCCGTTCTTCTCCGCCTGACATCTGAACTCAGGGCTCTATCTGAAAAAATCCGACAGGCTGCTAGCCAGTTCAATTCGCTGAGATTGCACTCAGGCACAGGAGGCGGGCTAGAGCCCCTGAAAGCGAGAACATGTGCTGAATGAGTCAATTTCCTGAACGGGAGACGAAACTGGCTGACTTACGCATGTCACAGGGTCTGAGGCATGCCACTCCAGCAACTAGCAACTAGCAGCTAACGAGGCCGGACTGGCTGGGAGGCTGGGATCCATTTCGGGAGGGGTTAGAGCCATATCCGGCTCGAGGGTTTGGAGGCCGAGCTTGGCGAGCAAAGCACGATCGTTGGCGGCCTCCGGGTTTTCAGTGGTGAGGAGTTTTTCGCCGTAGAAAATCGAGTTGGCACCGGCGTAGAAGCACAGTGTTTGAGTCTCGTCGGAGAGGCGGGTGCGGCCAGCTGACAGGCGCACCTTGGCGGCGGGCACCGCGATGCGGGCACAAGCGATCATACGGACGAGGTCCAGGGGCTCGACCTGGGGATTTTCCGCCAGCGGGGTGCCGGGCATGGGCATGAGCGAGTTGATCGGAACACTTTCCGGGGCTGGATTAAAGTTAGAGATCACCTCCAAGAGGCGGAGCCTGTCGGTGATCGTCTCACTGATGCCGAGAATACCGCCGCAGCACACGGCGATGCCGGCGTCCTGCACGTTGCGGATGGTGCGGAGGCGGTCTTCGTAGGTGTGCGAGGTGACGATGTTCGGGTAGTGTTCGGGGGACGTGTCGAGATTGTGATTATAGGCGGTGACGCCAGCCTCGCGGAGTTGTTGGGCTTCGTCGGGGCCGAGTTCGCCGAGGGTGACGCAGACTTCCATATTAAGGGAGGCGACGTCTCGAACGATGTCGAGGACCTGCTCGAAGCGAGCGGTGCCACCACGAACGCCGCGCCAGGCGGCCCCCATGCAAAAGCGGGTTGAGCCGGAGTCCTTGGCGGCTCGGGCGTGGTGCATCACCTCCTCGCGCTCCAGCAACACGTGGCTTTCCAGTTCTGTCTTGTAGCGTGCCGACTGGGCACAATAGGCGCAGTCCTCGGAGCAGCCGCCTGTCTTGATAGATAGCAAGGTGCATAGTTGGATTTTGCCGTCGGGGAAATTTTCCTGGTGCACGGCATGGGCTTGGCTGAGCAGGGCGAAGAACGGGAGGTCGTAGAGGGCGCGAAGTTCGGTTAGAGTCATTGAGGGTAAGTTATAGGAGATTTTGTCATCTTGCCCAAACGCCGGAGACTGAGGGAAGTTGGCCTTGGCCGACGATCGTGTAATTGGTGGCACCGACGGCCCCTTCGAGGGGGATGCCGAGGGCGAGTCGCCAGGCGGCGCTCATGCTTTCGGCGGTATGACAGCCCCAGCTTTTACACATGGCATTGGGTGCGAAAACTGAGGAATGGATACGGGGCAAGTCTCGCTCATGAAGCCAAGCGGTGGAAACGGCCATGATATCATTGCTGTAATCGAGCATGAACGCATAGCGGTTAGAATGGCCAAAGAAATCGAAGGTTGTGATGGCATTGGCAGGGCGCGAGTTCATGGCATGGATGAGACTATCGCCACTGGTGACCCAGATGAGCTTTGCCTGATTTTTTTTTGCCAGGTCAGTGATCCAATTGGTGTAAGGCGTTTTATCCTCGGCACCGCGAGTGCGATAGCTGGGTCGGTAAACCAACCAGATGATTTTGGCACCTTCCCCGTAGGCGCGGTGGATTTCCTCGATGCGGAGGGTTGATGCGCGGACGAAGTTGGCCCACCAGTGGTCGTGGCGGTCAGCAGGAACACGCAAGTTTTCCCACTGGCGCAGGGCTGGGCCACCCGTGAGGATGACGTGCTCCGCGCGACTCGAAGCGGCAAGCCACAAGGTGCTGGCAATGAGGAGGCGGAGCAGCGGTCGGGTCATCGGCGGGAACAAGGGTCAGGAGGGCTGGTTGTTGCAGCCGTTGCGGATGATTTCCAAGAAACTCTGCGGCTCCAGAGAAGCTCCGCCGATGAGCGCGCCGTCAATGTCCGGGCAAGCCATGAGTTCCGCGGCGTTGCCCGGTTTGACGCTACCGCCGTATTGGATGCGGATTTTAGCGGCGGTGTCCTGGCCATAGAGTTCGGCGATGACGGAGCGGACAAATGCATGAGCGTCCTGCGCTTGTTGGGAGGTGGCTGTGACGCCGGTGCCGATGGCCCAAACGGGTTCGTAGGCGACGACAATTTCCGCCATGTCCTTGTCAGAAACATTTTTGAGGCCGCCGGTAATTTGGGTGCGCAAGACGTTTTCGAGTTCGCCAGCCTCACGTTGGGCGAGGGTCTCACCGATGCAAAAAATCGGTTTGAGGTTCGCCTCGCGGGCCTTGTGAATCTTGGCATTGATGACGGCGTCGGATTCGCCGTAGATCGCGCGGCGTTCGCTGTGGCCGAGGATGACGTAATGGACGAGGAATTCGCGCAACATTAGCACGCTCACCTCGCCAGTGTAGGCACCGGCGTCGTATTCCGAGCAATTTTGAGCGGAGATTTGGATTGACTGGGCTTCGTTGCTAGCGTTCGGGGAATGGAGGAGGTCGGCGAGTTTTCCGATGGAGACGAAGGGCGGGGCGATGACGATTTCAGCGGGGAACGACTGGCCTTGGAGTTTTGAGAGAAAACTCTTGAGGAAGTCCTCGGTCGCGGAGGCCCCCATGTTCATTTTCCAGTTGGCGGCGAAGATCGGTTTGCGGTTCATGGGGACAGGTAGGTGTGTTGGGTGTGGAGATGGGAGATAGACTCAAGCCTCGCTGAGGGCGGCGACGCCGGGCAGCACTTTGCCTTCCAGCAGTTCGAGGGATGCCCCTCCGCCAGTCGAGATGAAGGTCATTTGCGCCTCAAGACCAAACTGGTTGACGGCGGTCACTGAGTCGCCGCCACCGATGATGGTGGTGGCTCCGCGACCCGTGGCTTGGGCGACGGCTTCGGCGACCGCACGGGTGCCAGTGGCAAAATTTTCGATTTCGAAGACACCGACGGGGCCGTTCCAGATGATGGTTTTGGCGTCGAGGATGATATTGCGGAATTCGGTGATGGCGAGGTCGCCGATGTCGATGCCCATCCAGTCGGGGGTGACGCTGCCGCCTTGTTCAAAGGGGGCGGTGCAACGGGTTTGGGCACCGTCCTCGAACTTGTCGGTTTCCCGGGTATCAGAAGGCAACAGGAGGGTTTTGCCCATGGCCTTGGCCTTGGCGAGAATCTCCAGCGCGAGATCGAGCTTATCGGCCTCGACTTTGCTATTGCCGACCTCGAAGCCCTGGGCCTTGCGGAAAGTGAAGGCCATGGCACCGCCGATGAGCAGGGTATCCGCCTTTTCCATCAGGCTCATGATGACCTGAATTTTGTCAGACACCTTGGAGCCGCCCATAATGACGACGAAGGGGCGGGCGGGGGTGGCGAGTTCTTGTTGGAGGTATTTGAGTTCGCGCTCCATCAAGAAACCCATCGCGCTTTGTTTTACAAAATGGGTCACTCCCTCGGTCGAGGCGTGGGCCCGGTGCGCCGTGCCAAAGGCATCATTGACAAAAATATCCGCGCCAGCGGCCAGTTTCCGGGCAAATTACGGGTCATTGGACTCCTCCTC
>JBAXCM010000361.1:0-5064 GCA_037141475.1 Verrucomicrobiota bacterium
GCGCCTTTTCGAACCCAGGGCGCTTGCCCAGAACCGCAGCCAGCAAAGGCGAAAGCGGCCCCAGCATGGGTGCCGAAAACAGCTCGGATTTTTCCACCGAGATAAGGCCGCTGCCGCTCATGGTATCGATTTTGTCTTGGTTGAAGGCAAATTCAAGCCGCCCGGTGAGAGTGCCGCCGCCCTTCATGTTCAATCCGTAGGTGGCGTCGAGGTCCGCCAGCGAGAGGTCGGTGAAAGTGAAATCTCCGCTGATTTTCTTGGAGTTAACGACCTGGATGCGGGCAGCCACCGGGCCCTCGAAGGTGGTCACGTCCAAGTCATCGATGAGCACCGAGTTGCCTCGAACCGTGACTTTGCCTGACGATTGCTCAAGGGTGATGTTCTTGCCCAGAAAGACATAGTCCGTCGGATCCTTGCTGCGAAACCCAACTACCAGCGCGCTGCGTCCCTGCGGCGTCACATCAATGATGCCTGATGCACTCAGCCGGGGCGGCCGGTGAAATCGATACACTTCTAGCGAATCCGCGATGGCCGGGGCAAACAACCGCAGCACCGGAGCCGCCCAAATGTTGCCAACAACGTCCTCGACGGCCACTGTCTTGTTGGAATCGTCGAAGCGGACGCGCCCGGCATGGACGGTGCCGTTGGCGGGCCCGGCGAAGGCTTTGCGGAGCGGGTAGTCTTGATAGTTGAAAACCACGGTGCCATCGGAAAAATCCAGGGCGCGGGCGTTGAGTGACATTTTGCATTGGGCTGAATCGACTGGCACGCCGCGGTAGCTGACGTTTTTGACGTGCCCGCTGCCGCTGAAGGCCCACGAACGTTTGTCGTTGACGTCGAAGCCACCCTCCAGCACCACTTGGACGGCTGAGTTGCTGTGTTCGCTGAAGTCGTTGAGTACCTGTTCGAGCGGTTGGCCGACGAAAAACGGGCGGTAAACGGCAATCGGCAGGGTGGTCTTGAGGGCCATGCGCAGCAGCCGCCCTTGGATCATCACCTTGCCGCTAGCTTCGCCATCGGGCCGCACGCAGTGCAAATCCCGCAGATAGGCTTCTCCGTCGCGCCAACTAAACGACCCCTCGATGAGTTTGAACGTCAGGTCTCGAATCACCACCGCCTCACACCTGGCGTGGCCGGTCACGTGTACCTGCGGAGCTCCGTCGGCTCCAAATTTGAAATCGCCTTCCGCCTCCAGCGTCTGGTCCCCTCCAAAACTGATTCCCTGTAACGTCGGCAACCCGAGCCAGTCCTTGAGCAATGGTGGCATGTTCAGAGATGAGGTGCCGTCAAAGTGCCCAGCTCGCCCGTCCATGTCGTAGTCCACGCGGCCATCGAGCTTTCCACGGGCATCGCGGGCATGCACTGAGGCAAGGGTGATGAGAGAGCCGTTCAGATTCCCTTCGGCGCTCACCTCATCAATCACATGACCGTTTTTTTCGACGGCTGTGGCCTGCAGCGCCAGGCGGGCCACGAGCGACGCTTGGTCGGACAAATCGCCTTCGACGAAGACGCGCAGTGCTGGCCGATGGGCCCGATCGAAGTGCCAGTTTCTGAGTTCAGCGAGGATTTGGGAAAATAGCAATTGTCGCGCCTCCCGATTGGGATCTGGTTGGGCAGGGGCTCCGGTATCGCGGTACTTGAGCAAGCGTGCGCCGAGAGTCATTTCAATGCCCGCCACGGTCCCGTGGACGTCCCGCAGTTCTAACAACCTGCCGCCCGGCATCAGCAGCGTGCCGGTCAGCCCGCGTATTTCAAAAATTTCACTGGCTGGATTGCCGGGTTCGATTGGCAGTCGAAGGCTTGCATCGCTGATTTGGACACGGGTCAGGCGCCACTCGCCGCGGGCGAGCTTGGTCTTGTCCACGGCAATGATGATACGCTCAAGTTGTGATAACATCACGGCGTGCTGTGCGTCAGCAAACACCCGCACCTCACTGGCAACAATCCCCTTGAATGGCATGTAGCTGAGGCTCCCGATGGTCAGGTGGACGCCCTGCTTGGCCATTTCTCGCTCAATGGCCCCGCGCCAAGCCGCAGGCAGGCCGGTGTGATTGGCCCACCAAAGGGTGCCCATGAGGGCAAGGGCCGCCACCAGCAACAGCAGATAGGCGGCGCTGCGGAGGTTGCGGAGAAGGTGCAGGCGGGTCATCTGGGAGTGGGCTTGCCCGTAGCCTAAGAGGCCGCACGTGAAATTGCAATCCACAGTTCTGCAGCTTCGGACGCTATGCCGTCAGGCAATGAGACCCGCCTCCCGGAATGAATAGTAGGCACTGCGCCCCGGTGAGGGCTTGCCAATGATGATGTGGTCAATGAAGCGAACTTGCATCAGGTTGGCGGCCTCCACAACCCGCCGGGTCGTGGATTCGTCAGAGCGGCTAGGACTCGGATCGCCAGACGGGTGATTGTGGATGAGGATGAAGCCGTAGGCGTCCCGGGTGATGACCGGACGCAAGATTTCCCTTGGGTGGGCGTTGGATTCATTGACCGTGCCTAACGAAATTATGGTGGTGCCCTGGTGTTTCAGGCGGGTATCTACGGTGACCACGACGACTTGCTCTTGGGCCAAGTGGGCCATTTGAGGGCCGAACGATTCGAGGATGCGTTCGGGGGTGTCCAGAGGCAGCAGGTGGACTTGTTCGCGGGCGACGCGGGCACCGAGTTCAAAAGCAGCGGCGAGCTTGGATGCTTTGGCCATACCCAGGCCTTTTTCCTTAGCCAGTTCGGAGACCGGCATGCTGCCTAACGCGCTCATCGAGCCGTATTTGCCGATGAGATCCCTGCCGATGTCAATCGCGCTGTGGCCCTTGATGCCAGTGGATATGAACAATGCCATCAATTCAGAGTTGTTGAGGGCACCAGGACCTAACAAAGCCAATTTCTCCCGTGGTCGCTCGTCAAATGGCATGTCTTGGATGCGATGATTGCTCATAATTCAGCGAAATTAGCATTGTCCTCGCGCCGAAGGAAGGATGAATTCGGGCGCATCTCCGAAAGTTGCACTATTTCCAAAAACAGAAGTTCAGAAATCAGTAATGTCCGTGAAAATTGTGGTCGCGGAGCGCCGCTGGAGGACTTGTGCCAAGGGACTGGTGCCTGGGGTGGCCAGCGAGTGACGAAGCGCGACCTGCTTGCCCGGGCCGGAAGCAAGCACCCACACGGCACGGGCGGCGGCCAGCGGCCCGTGGCCCAAACTGATGCGCTGAGGCGGCGGCTTGGGTGCGTCGAAGACGGGCAGGAATATGGCGGTTAGATTTGCTGCGCTTACCCCATCGTCCGGGAAAAGCGATGCCACATGGCCGTCCTCGCCCATGCCTAACAGTACTAGATCGAGGGTCGGCATTTCGCCGGTGGCGCAGGAGCAAACGCGCAGTAGTTCGCGGGAGGCCTCCTGTGCGGCGGCGGCCGGGGCGAGTTCGCCGCGCAGACGGTAAATATTTTTTTCGGGTACGGCAGCGGGAAGGAGTAACGCCTCGAGTGCCAAGCGGAAGTTGCTCTCGGGGTCATCGGGAGGCACACCGCGCTCGTCCGCCCAAAAAAACTGCACCTGATTAAAGTCGATTGACCGGGCCGCCGCCATGGATGCCGCCGCAGCCAGCAATTTGCGCATCACCCGGCCGCCGGACAAGGCCACTGTGAAGTCGCGACCCGTCGCTGTGGTTGCTGCAATGGCATCCAACCACGCAGCAGCAGCTGCCGCCACCAGTGCGTCATCGTTCGGAAAGGAGAGGATTTGGAATTGGCTCACGAGGATTGCTATATGTTAGGGATTGCGAGGCTCGCGCCAAGCGCGTCCTGATTGCGTTAGGAGTTCATCGGCCAGATGGGGTCCCCAGTTGCCAGCCGGATAGAACTCGCGTTTATCCAGCGGGAGGCCGTCCCAGCCGGCGCGGATCGAGTCGACGATTTCCCATGCTTGTTCGACTTCATCGCGGCGGATGAACAGGGTGGCGTCGCCGATGATTGCATCCAGCAGCAGTCGCTCGTAGGCTTCTGGCGTGTACGCGCCAAACTCACTGTCATAGCTGAAATGCATCCGAACCGGGCGCAATCCGTATCCCACACCCGGTACTTTGCCGGTAAAGCGCAGCGAGATGCCCTCATCCGGCTGCAGCCGAAGCGTCAGCGCATTGGCATCGAGCAGCGGGCCGCACTGCGCGGCAAACAAAACATTGGGAGTGGGCTTGAACTGGACGCGCACCTCGCTGGCGCTGAGTGGCAGGGCCTTGCCGGTACGCAGATAGATCGGCACGCCGGCCCAGCGCCAGTTATCGATGAACAATTTGGCGGCCACAAAGGTTTCGACGTTGGACTGCGGATGGACTTTAGCCTCGGAGCGATAGGCGGCTTGTGCCTCACCCGCGACAAAGCCCTCGCGATATTGTCCGCGCACCACGTGGGCCGCGACTTGGTCTGGGCGCAGGCGGCGCAGTGACGAGAGGAGTTTGACTTTTTCATCGCGCACCGGTTCTGCATCCAGCGAAACAGGTGGCTCCATGGTGACCAGTGCGAGCACCTGCATGAGGTGGTTTTGGAGCATATCGCGGAGTGCGCCGGCTTCCTCGTAATAGCCGCCGCGTGAGCCGACGCCAAGTTTTTCACTGACGGTGATTTGGATGTGATCGACGGCGTCGCGGTTCCAGAGGCGCTCGAAGATGGAATTGGCGAAGCGGAATGTGAGGATATTCTGGACGGTTTCCTTGCCCAGGTAGTGGTCGATGCGGAACACCTGTTGTTCGTGGGCGAAACGGGTGAGTTCGTGATTGAGTTTTCGGGCTGATTCCAGGTCGCGGCCGAAGGGTTTTTCGATGACCAACCGCTGCCAGAAGCCATGGTTATCCCGGTGCAATAAATTCGCCTCATGCAGGTGCCCGGCCACCACACTGAACTGGCTCGGCGAAGTCGCTAGATAAAATAATAAATTCTGTTGCAACGCGGGCGTTGGAAAATTTTGGATGTGCGCCGCAAGCTTGGCGTAGGCCGCCGCATCGTCGAGGTCCCCTTGGCAGTAGTCCACCCGTTGCGCAAACGCCTCCCACACCAGCTCATCCACCGGTTGGCTGCGCG
>JBAXCM010000362.1:0-5052 GCA_037141475.1 Verrucomicrobiota bacterium
GCTCCCGCTGACGGCCTGCAAGGCATCTGGCCAGTGGGTTCGGCATGGCTGGCGGAACATCCGTTCGAGCACTATCAATTCACTGGCGACAAGGAATTTTTGGCCAAGCGCGGCTGGCCACTCATGAAAGGCGCGGCCCGCTTCATCCTCGACTTCATGGTCGAGGCACCCGCCGGCACCCCGGTGGCCGGCAAACTGGTGACCAATCCATCCTACTCCCCGGAAAATACCTTCATCCTACCCGACGCCAAAACCCGCGCCGTGTTCACCTACGGCGCTACCATGGACATCATGATCGTTCATGAACTCCTAACAAATTGTATCCTCGCCAGCAAAATCCTCAACACCGATGCCGACTTCCGCAAGGAATGCGAAACCGCCCTCGCCAAGCTCGCCCCGGTCCGCATCAGCCCTGCCACCGGCCGTATCCTCGAATGGATAGACGACTACAAGGAGACCGAGCCGACCCACCGCCATACCTCGCATTTGTATGGTTTGCATCCCTCCAGCATGATCACCAGCGCCACTCCCGAGTTGTTCGAGGCGGCTCGCAAGGTGTTGCTAGGCCGAGGCGACGCCGGCACCGGATGGAGCCTCGCCTGGAAAATCAATATGTGGACGCGCCTTCACGACGGCGACCACGCGTTCCTCCTGCTGACGAATCTGCTGAAAAGCAAAACCCTGCCTAACTTGTTTGATGATCACGCGCCGTTCCAGATAGACGGCAACTTCGGTGCCACCGCCGCAATCGCCGAAATGCTCGTCCAAAGCCAGATCCGCGATGCCAACGGCACCTTCGAACTGCAACTCCTCGCCGCCCTGCCAAAAGCTTGGCCCACCGGCTCCGTCAAGGGCCTGTGCGCTCGCGGCGGCTTTACCGTCGATCTATCATGGAAGGACAACCAACTCACCTCAGCCCGCATCGTGTCCAAACTCGGCGGCCCGCTCAAACTCCAAGCCGGCACGAACACCGCCTCCTTCACCACTACCCCCAACCAAATCCTCACCCTCGACGGCGCGCTCAAAGCCGTGAACTTGAGATAGACACCGCCGCGATCAGTTCCGTTGGATCAGTCTGCATCTCCATTCCTACTTTCAGCTTTTCACTACCTCAGCGTTTTCTTCCCCATGCTCACCATTGCAGGACGCCAATTCCACTCCCGTTTGTTTCTGGGCACTGGCAAGTTTTCATCAAACGAAACCATGCGCGACGCGCTGGCCGCCAGTGGCGCAGAAATTGTCACGGTGGCCCTGCGCCGTGCCGACCTCAGCGGCCAGCGCGACCCCTACGCCAACATCCTCGAATTCATCGACACCGATCGCTATCTGTTGCTACCTAACACAAGTGGTGCGATCAATGCGGAGGAAGCGGTGCGCCTCGCCCGGTTGGCCGCCGCCGTCGGCTTGCCCAAGTGGGTGAAGTTGGAGATTCACCCAGATCCCACCTATCTGCTGCCCGACCCGATCGAAACCCTCAAGGCCGCCGAAATCCTCGTCAAAGAGGGCTTTATCGTCCTACCCTATATCAACGCCGACCCGGTCCTGGCCAAACGCTTGCAAGACGTCGGCGTGGCCACTGTCATGCCACTCGGCTCACCAATCGGATCTAACCGAGGACTAAGCACCCGCGACCAACTCCGCATCATCATCGAGCAGGCCACCGTCCCGGTCATCGTCGATGCCGGACTCGGTGCGCCAAGCCACGCCGCCGAGGCCATGGAGCTCGGTGCCGACGCCGTGCTCATCAACACCGCCATCGCCATCGCCTCCGACCCCTCGCGCATGGCCATTGCCTTCAAACACGCCGTGCAAGCCGGCCGCGCAGCCTTTGAGATGGGCCTTCCCGACCCCTCCGGGCACGCCAACGCCACCAGCCCACTGACCGGCTTCCTCGGATAGATCGATTTTATGAAAACTGGAATGAGCGAGTTGGACTGGGGAATAATTGCCGTTTACATGATCGGCGTGGTTGGCATCGGCGTGCTGGCCGGATTGGTGCGCAAAAAAAGCGGCGCGGGTGCCCACTACTTCCTAGCCGACAATTCGTTGCGGTGGCCAGTCATCGGTCTGGCGATGTTCGCCGCCAATATCTCCACCGTCCATCTCGTTAGTCTCGCGCAGTCGGCATATACCTCCGGCCTGCTCTATGGCAACTATGAGTGGATGGCCGGCTTCACATTGATATTACTATCGATATTTTTCGCGCCGCTCTATCTGCGAACACGCGTGCCAACGCTACCGGATTATCTGGAGCGCCGCTACAACCGCAATTGCCGCGACGCCCTGTCCATCGTCTCGCTGTTCTCTGCGATTGTCATTCACATCGGAGTCGCGCTTTTCACGGCGGCCACGGTGTTGTGCTTCATCTTCGACATCCCGGAACAATCGACCATCTTGGGACTTTCCCCAATGATGTTTTTCATCATCACCTTGGGTGCCCTAACGGGATTTTACACCGTCATTGGCGGCTTGCTGGCAGTGGTGTGGACGGAAAGTGTGCAGACTGTCCTGCTATTGGTCGGTGCCATCTGCATCACAGTGTTCGGCTACTTCGCCGTCGGCGGATGGAATGCCTTATCCGACACCCTGGCAAATTTCCCGCACCCGTTGCTCAACAAGGAAGGCGGCCCGGAATTTGCCACCAAATCATTTTTGAGCATGCTGCATCCCGGCAACGACAAGACCGTCATCGGCAATGTGCCATGGTATTCCATTCTGCTAGGCTATCCGGTCATCGGCATTTGGTATTGGTGCTGTGACCAAACGATCGTGCAGCGGGTGCTTGCGGCGAAGGACGAAAGGCATGCCCGACTGGGCCCGTTATTCTGCGCGTTCATCAAGATTTTACCGGTGTTTTTCTTTGTGCTGCCTGGTGTCATTTGCGTGGCACTTGTCCAAAAAGGGTATTTTGGCGAGGGTGTCGGACCGCTCGCGTCGAAAGACACCTATCCGTTCATGATCACCCATCTGCTACCGACCGGTCTCAAAGGACTGGTGGTGGCGGCGATGCTCGCGGCGGCGATGCAGACGTGTTCCGCGGCGCTCAACTCGTCGGCTACCCTGTTTTCCTATGACATTTGGAAGCGCTGGCGCCCTGCGACCACTGATGGGCAATTGGTTCATATCGGGCGTTGGACGACAGGGGTCGCCACTCTTCTGGCCATCGTGCTTTCGCCTATCTTCGGTCATTACAGCACCATCATTCAAGGGTTGAACACCCTGATTTGCTACGTCGCGCCTCCGATCACCTGCGTTTTCGTGGTCGGCGTGTTTTGGAAACGCGCGGGAGGACGGGCCGCTTTTGTAACCATGATTGCTGGGGCAGCGATGGGTCTCATCTGTTTTGTGGCGGATTTTTTCAAGGATTTCATCACAGGGAAAGCCGGCTTTCTGGCAGCGGACACGCCGCTGGCCGTGGCATTTGACAAGTTTGCCCGGGGCGTTCTCAGTGATTTCATGCTCACTTCTTTTGGCATGTTTTGCATTTGCGTGTTCATCCAAATTGTCGCCTCGTTGATGATGCCCGAATCATTGAAGGATGAGGCGCGCTTGCTCGTCTGGGAGGATTGGCGCGAACCATTGCGGGGCCAGGCAAGTGGCCACGGGATGGGAAATTACCGCCTCATCACCGTGATGTTGCTCATCACATTTGTGGGATTGTACATCGCTTTCCGCTAGCCATGGCTCTGGAAAACAAGAGAGGCCGCGCAACTGCGCGAAAACAAGAGAGGCCGCGCAACTGCGCGAAAACAAGAGAGGCCGCGCAACTGCGCGACCTCTGATGTTTTCACAATCCCAATTATGAAATTGGGGATCACTCCCCTCGACGCAATGAGAATGAACGAAATCCAGACTCTTGTCATGTCCCTAAGATTTGGGACATGATCCATCCTCAAAACTCAGCACACGATGCCACGGATCATCCGTCAATCAAGCGCCACCCCGGAGCGGCGGAGACGTGCGATGGCAGCATCCTCGATCGGGCTTTCGGGACCGATTGCAAAACGAATCAATTTCAACAACCTCGTCGTGACCGGGCGCACCACCCCAAGTGGCAGCGCGTGGAGGCCGATCAAGCGGCGATGCTCGTCGGGCAGTGAGGCTAGCGCCGATTGGAAAAGCAGCGCGTAAACCGGGCGCGATGCCAATGGCAGCGGTGGTCGCCGCAGCCATCGGATAACGTCCCGCGTGGCATCGGTCACCGCAAGCTCGCTGCGGTACTCAGCGAGGCTCGCCAGCAACCCGGCCTCATCCATCGGCACGTCGTCAAGGCCCAGCGGCTCGACGGATTTGGCCCACAGCCGGATGTAGGCATTGGCCCCGCCGGGGATCGGGCGGGTCGAAAACGCTTGGTGACTGCGCAAAAACGAATCCATGAACGCAATGTGGACCCAGCGCAGCAGGTCGGTGTCGGCAGCTCGATAGGCACGGGTCGCTCCCCCTGCACTTTGATAGCTGCCCCTCACCGACTCGTGCATGCAGTTGACCCGTGCCGCCTCGTTGGCAAGCGCCTCATGCGAGCCATAGGTGGTGATGGTCAGCCAACGAATGGTGCCCGCCAGCCTGCCAAGAGGATCGTCCTTGTAACGTGAGTGGCTACGCACACCGGTGAGGCTGCCGGGATGCAGGGCCTGCATGAGCAAAGCGCGCACACCGCCCACCAACGTCGCTAGGTCGGCGTGAACCACCCAAGGCGCGTCATTGGGCTGGTACAAGCCGGGTCCTTCGCCTGCGGCCACAATGCCCAGCCATGGAGGAATGCCCGCCGGATCCCCGGTGAGCAAACGCCGAAAGCGGATCGATAAGTACTCCTGGAGCGGATTATTGACCAAAATAAAATGATGGGGGGTTAGATTTTGAGGCAAGCCATGACTTGATTGCGCTTACCGAGCGCCAATACGTATGAAAACCACTCCTGAAAGCATCTTCATGGCCGCAGGATGCCCAGCCAACGCCCGGGTAGCAAGTCACCACTTCGGATTTCATGGCAGTGAGGCGTCCCTTCACGGGGTGTGGGCGTCCCCGCCCACCCGAAATCCCCAAGTTCAAACC
>JBAXCM010000363.1:0-5051 GCA_037141475.1 Verrucomicrobiota bacterium
CGTGGGATCACTTCCTTGAGCACTGCGGGGTGATTGCTGAGGTTGCCCGGAACTATCCACCCGTGTGACCGTCGGATCGCTTGATGCCACCATGTCCGATGCCCAGCGGGTTTTCAGGTCACCGTCGTTGGCCCGCGCCACGTCATAACCGGCCTCGATGAACTGGCTCGACGCCTTGATCGGTTTACCTTGGGCAAGCGACACGCGCGGCTTGAGCGGTTCCCACACTGGCTGTTTGCCGAGCCAATTCACGATGTCCTTGCCGCTGCGATTCTTCATCTCGGCCCGGTAAAAGCTGTCGTAGAAGAGCACGGTGCCGGCGATCCAGCCGAGATCCTTGTCTAACGGAATGCCCATCGTGTCGTGCGCCTGGAGGTTCATCCACGCGTTTTCGATGCCCATCGAGAAATGATAGATGAGGTGCGGAGCGCCGCACAGGCCGTCGGGACGCGGGCCGACCGGGCAAAGCCCCCAGACATTGAGCGGCTCGGTATAGACGACGCCCTCCGCGTTGTGGATCCCGGCGCGCGCGGCGGCCACCTTGGCGCGGTCCCGATAGAACCGGGTGGTGGGCGATAGCAGGTCCGCGTCCCCCGAGGCGACTGTCGGCCAACCGAGCCAGCGTTGGTTTTGTGACATGAAATAGCAGCCCATCCAGCGGCGGAAGTCGGGGGTGATCGGCTCACCCTCGAAGGTGGGCAGTTCGTCATTGTTGTTGCCCTTGATGCGACCGTTGTTGTCGGTGGTGAAGATGCCGCCGTTGAAAAGCAGAGGCAGTTCGCCATCGCGATTACAGGCGAGCATATAACGGAAAAGCTGATAGTTCCGGCCGATCAGGAAACCGGGATCTTCGGATTGTGGATTGTGGATTGTGGATTGAAGATTGCAGATTGATGTGAATGTGAGAACGGCTCCAGAACTCGTCCCAGCGCTTCAGCTCATCGGCTTTCGCTGCCTGGCGGGTATTGGCGTCCAGCAATGCCCTGGCCTCGGCGGGCCACTGTTGTGGATCGGCACCCACCGCGCCTTCGAGGCGCATGGTGATGAGATGATTCTTGCGGGCGGGGGTGATTCCTGTCCATGCCCTGCCATTCCAGAACTGCCAGCGCACGGGTGATTCGGATGTTGTGGTGCAAGCGGTTCATGCGCCGATTCATGGTCGTTTCATTTACCGGACCGCCCGGAGGTCGGTCTCTGCCATTTTTCAGACAGGCTCTTAGGGCACAACCTTGACGCGATAGAAGCGCCGGTCGGTGTTCGCGCCGCCGGTTGGGTCGGTTAGAGCCATGTCGGTGCCGGTGCCGGGCTGGGCAGGGCCAACGTCCTGCCACGGTCCTGACAGGCCATCGGCGCGCTGGAGTTGATAGATGTGGCCGGTGTAGCCGGTGATGGTGACGGTGACGGAGGCGCCGGATTTTCCGAAGGAATCGATGCGAACCCTGCCGCGGTCGAGCACGGTGCCTTGGTTGACGAAACCGGCGGGGAGCGTGCCGTTCCAGGTCATGATGTCGAGGGTGCCGGTGTTGGTGAAGGTGCCGGTGAAGGCGAGCGCGGCATCGCCGACGAGACGCAGGGTGCCGGTATTGGTGAGCGTGCCGCTGCCGGTGAGGGTGCCTTGGACGACGGCGGCACCGGAGTTGCCCGCGGTCGTGAGGTGGCCGCCACCGAGATTGACGGTGGCTGCGGGTGCCAGTGCGAGCGATGCAACCTTCTGGGTGGCGCCGTTGAGGTCAAACGTGCCGGCTTGTTCCACGGAGAGCGCGGTGCCGGGCGGCAGGATGCTGGCCACCGGCACTTCGCCGAACCACTTCGCGCGCAGGTGACGTTCGGTGCCCAAGCGTTCGACTTCGGCCAGCGCCACCGGATAGATCACAACTTCGGCTTGGGTCTGGTTGGCGGCATGGTAGATTCGGTCGCGGTTGAAGCCATCGGCCTGCACCGGGCCGGTGGTGACCACGGTGATCTGGTTGAAGCCGTTGTTGGCGGTGGTGGGCATGGCATACGATGATCCATCGACTTGGGTGCCGTTGACATAGGTGCGACCGTTGAGGATGTTGGCGTTGGTCCAGTTGTTCGCGGCGGGCGCCCACAGTGGGGCGGCGGTATCGGTGTCGTTAGGCCGGTGGAAATCGTAGGAACCAGTATCGGTGAGCACAAAACCGGCACCTTTGAAAACCGAGAACACGGTGCGGACGACGGTGGCCCGCGCGAAGTTCAGGCTCTGGCTGGTCGGGGCGCTCGTTCCGGTGAAGGACACCGCGCCAAGACCATGGAGCGCGTTGGCAAGGAAGGTCGGAGGATGGCCGGTTTGCGGGGTGGCATGGGCGTTGTTGGAGCTGAGGTCGTTCCACTGTTGGACCGCCACACCATCGGACCATGCCAGCGTGGAAGCATCGAAACACCGGGTGAAGCCGGGTGCCGGCGCATTGAGCGGCGGGTGCAGTTTGAGCATGCCAGCGAGAATGCGGGTGGCTCCCGAATGGCCGGCGGCATCGATCAACGACAACGTTCCGGCACCGGATTTCACCAGGTCCGCGGAGCCCGTTAGGTTTTCGCGGAACAGGGCATCGTCGGTCGGCACCTCGATCCTCGCGTTGCCCGTTGACCCGTCGTCGGTGCGGAGGTACGGCTGGGAAACGGTGAAGGTGTCGATTTGGCGCACGCCTTGGGCATTGGTGGTCAGACGGATGGCGGTGGCCTGTGTCGGTTCGATCGGGCGGCTGAGAACCTGGTTGTAGGAGGTGCCGCTCCAAAGTGTGAACCAGTTGCCCGAGATGCCCTGGGCCTCGAGGGTGACGCTGATGTTTTGGCCGGAAAACGAGGCGCCATTATCAAACTGGATATCGATGCGGTTCAGGTTGCGCGTGCCGCCTAACGGAATCGTGAGCGTGCCTGAGGACGAGCCGTGGCGCCACGAGGTGTTGCGGTCGGCATCACAGGCTTTGGCGGCTTCGTAGCCACTCAACTGGGCGCTCGCGGTCGCGGCTGCGGCGGTGGTTTTCGAGCCGACGTACGGCTGATACCAAGCAAGATCCTCGGCGCTGCCATCGAGGTTGAGCCTCACAATGGTGTCGATCGGGTCGCGGTAGGCGGCGGGAAGGTTGATGGTAATGCCGGAAGACGATTGGGTGACCGTCGCGGTGCCGCCCGTGAGCACCGTGTTGCCGGTGATTTGCCGGGAAAGCGCGAGCGCGGGCAGCACGAGCGATTCGCCGGGCCAGTCGAGCACGTGCAGATAAATGGCGTTGCCTTTGGCCATGCTCCCGCCCCAGTCGGCCGCGGTGAATGGCCCAGCCAAGCCGCCCGTGAGCGTATCTCCATGAAGCGCCAGCCATGGACCGGTGACCGGCGACACGGTGGCCGCGGGCAAGGCGGGCAACCCGTCGCGCATGGCGGACAGACCTAGGAGATAGTTCGTGTCGGTGACGCACACTCCGACCAACGTGCGCACCCGGTTGGCGGCGCTGGACATGTCGATCACATCGTTGGCGCGCGAGGGTGGCGTGACCGTGAGCGATTGCAGAACGCCATTTTGATAGACCCCTTCGAGCACGGTGTTCCGGGCCGCATGAACCTTGAAATTCAGATCCCATTCCTCGGGCCAGGCGGGAAACAGGTAGATCTTGTCGCCCTGGGACTGGACGACCATGTTTTCCAACCCATGGGTGGACGAGCCGCCGTGGCACTGGTCCGGGATGTAATCGAATCGGCTTTCCCAGAACGCGTGGAAGCGCGGCTTGCCCGGATAGGGATCGGAAATCGTGACGGCGCCATTGCCAACGGTGTCCGGGACGGCATCGAGGAAATTGCGCAGGGCGTCGGATTTCGCCTGCTGCGGGAGGTTGAGCTGGGCGGCCACCGTCGGCGTGTAAAGCCAGCCGCCTGCATCGAACGAGCGTCCCGGCGTGCCGTCGAAGGTGAACTGCCGAGTCCCGTGGTCGCGGCGGGCGGCGGCGAGCAGCGAAAGGCGCCCCAGTCCGGCTTGGCGGGCGGGCCACACGGTATAGAGTGACGGCGTTTCGATCATATCGCGGCCCGCGTCGCCGGTTTGATAGACGCCGAGCATCGGCTGGTTGAGGACGGTCTTGAGCGGTGGCTCGGGCATGATGTCGAGCAGGCATTGGTAGCGGGTGCGTTGGGCAGGTGTGAGCGTGCCGGGATCGAGGCGGAGCAGGTCGCCAAGGATGCGGCGCAGTGGTCCGACCTCGGGCGCCGAATCGGTTGAGTTCTTGTAGGTTTCGACCGCGGCGGAGGGTGCGACGAGCATCTTGCCGGCGGAATCGTGGTTGGGAAACTTGTGCTCGAAGTAGGTGACCACGGCGTCAGCCCATGGTTGATAGGTGCCGGTGAAGAACGCCGTGTCGCGCGTGTGGTCGCAGAGATCGCCTAACAGGATTGCCATATCGGTCATGCCACCGCGATGTTCGGTGAGGTGGGCGGGAAGATTGCGGCCGAAAACGCAGTCGCCGCCGATGCCGACTCCTTCGGGCATGAGCATGCCCGGGTTATTTTCCCACACCATGGCCCGCTCGCGGCAGATCGGCAGGATATTCCGGCAGAATCGCGAGAGCGGGTCGGTGAGATCAAAGTCGCCGCTGACGAGCATCGGCCAATAGACATGGCGGGTGTTTTGCCAGAAGATCCTGAGGCCGTTCCAATCGCGGTAGTCGGCATTTTGGGCCGAGCCTGCGATGCCGAAGAAACTCGGGTAACCTGCCGGGCGATCCATGGTGAGCGTCGAGCCATTGAACGGCGAGGGATAGGCGCCGCGGGTGGTGCAGCCGTTGATGAACCGCTGGTGAGCGTGGTATTTGGAAATGAGGCGCGCCTGGGTGCCGGGGCCGCCGAGGTGGAGGAAGCTGCGGTTCCAGAACGCGCTCCACCACGCCTCGTGCGCGGCAAGGTCGGCGGCGCTGTCGCGGCTGGCTCGCGCGGCGGCCAGGGCTTGCACAGCGGTGAGCCAATCGGCGGCTGCCGGATAGACGCCGGCCTGCACGTCGATGGCGAGGTCGATGCTGGTGGTGGGGCCGGAAGTGACAAGTTTCCCGGTA
>JBAXCM010000364.1:0-5047 GCA_037141475.1 Verrucomicrobiota bacterium
GCATGGTCATCGGCACCGACTGATATCATCCGCGGCGACGCCCTGTTCTTCCGCATGAAAGCCAACCCGGCCGCCGGCCAAACCGCAACTGAGGAAATCTCTATCGAAGGCGTGAAGCGAACCTTCACGGTCAAGACGAAAGGTTAAAGCTAACAATACCATGACAAGAAAACTGACAATCCGTGCAATCATCTATTTCGCCATGTTGGCATCGGCTACGGCCCAATACCAAGGGTGGCGACACTCGGGTTCGCTTTGTGTCCTGACAACACCGGAGGGTGCGAACCTGCCGGCCACAGCGTCCGAAGAGAACTTCCCCATGCTGGTGCGCTTGAACAAGGACTGGTTCGATTTCAGCCAGGCGAAACCCAATGGCGATGACCTTCGTTTCGCCAGTGCCGGCGGCACGCCGCTGGCCTATCAGATCGAGGATTGGGACGCGGCCAAAGGGACCGCCAGCATTTGGGTGCGCATCCCGGTCATCAAGGGCAACGCGCGCCAGGAAATCAAGCTGTATTGGGGCAAGCCGGATGCGGCGGCGGAATCAAAAGGATCGGCCGTGTTCAGCGAGTCCAACGGCTACGTGGTCGCCATGCACATGAGCGATCCGGCCAATCCCGCCAAAGATGATGTGGGCACGCTCACGCCCAAGAATGTCGGCACCACGGCCTGCCCCGCGCCCATCGGCAACGGTCTTCATTTTGACGGGAAAAGCGGGATCGAATGCGGAGTCAATCCCGCGAAATTTCCCACGGGTTCCGCTCCACATTCCACCGAGGCCTGGATCAGGCCGTTTGGCGGGAATCACCGGATCATCATGTGGGGACAGGGCTCCCAGCCCCTGGGCCCGATTCAACTCATGTACTCCAATCCGCCATTCCATTTCTGGACGGATTGCTGGCACAGTGAGGCAAGCGTCAATGGCGCGAGCCCGTTTTCGATGGGCCAGTGGTATCATGTCGTGCATACCTATCACAAGGGCGAAGGCCGCTTGTATGTGAACGGTGTTCTCGATGGCACCACGACCGGCGGCACGCCGATGAATATTGCTACCCCCGAACCGATGTGGATCGGGGTCGAATATGGAAGGTATTTCCTCGGTTGTTTCAAAGGTGACATGGACGAGGTGCGGGTTTCCAAGGTGACGCGTTCCGCCGACTGGGTGAAGATGGAATATGAGAACCAGAAGCCACTGCAAACGCTGGTCGGACCGTTGGTGCAAAAAGGGAATGCGTTTTCCGTTTCACAGGCTGCAATCACGGTTGAGGAAGGCAAGAGTGTTACGATCACGGCCCAGGCAGGTGGCGCGCTGAAACTTTACTGGATCGTCAAGAAGGATGGCTCCGAGTCGATCGCCGCAGTGGACCACTACTCATACACGCTGGATGCCGGACGCGTCGTGGGCGATACCTCGTATTCGCTATGCTTAAAGGCGGTTTATGCCAATGAGGTCAAGACCAAGGACATCTCGGTGACGGTCAAGGAATCAATCCCCGAACCGGCGCTTGCCCTGAAAGCACCGGCGCAATGGAATGGCCGGGATACCATCGAAGTGGTGCCCGAGATTCGCAATCTCCCGGCAATGACCGCCAAAGGCGCCGGCGAATTGCGCTACCAATGGAGCATCTCCGGCGGTGCCGTGACCCAGGAAGTCGCCTCAGGGAAATTGATTCTCAAGCGCTCGCAATACACCGGGCCGATCACCGTCAAGGCGGTGGTCGACAATGGCGGCGCTGCCACGATTGCCACGGTGCCGATTCAGGTGACCGAACCGAAGAACGATCCATGGGTGCAGCGAACCCCGGAGAAGGACGAAAAACCGGAAGACGGCCAGTTCTATGCCCGTGATGACAACAATGAAGGCACGCTTCATTACAACGGGACCTTGGACCAGGCGGCGGATGCCGTGTTCCTCAGAGTTTATGCCGATGACAAACTTATCAAAACCGAGACCGCGAAACCTGCAGCGGACCATTCCTATGTTCTAACCGCCAAACTCAAGGCAGGCCTGATCAAGTACAAGGTGGAGTTCGGGACAAAATCGGGCGCTGCCGAAATGCTGGCGCAGACGGTGAACAACCTGGTGTGTGGCGACGCCTACCTGATCGACGGGCAATCCAACGCGCTGGCGTTGGATACTGCCGACAAGTCTCCCGATGAAACGAGCGAGTGGATCCGCAGTTATGGCGGTCCAGGTGGGCGGGGCGACGAAACCAGTTGGGTCCACGACCGCTTTTCCAATGGCAAGCGGGAGAACCTGTGGTGCAGTCCGTTCTGGCGCGGGCCGAACAAGGCCGCGCTCGGTTGGTGGGGCATGGAACTCGCCAAGAAATTGCTAGCCAGCCAGAAAATGCCGATCTGCATCATCCAGGCGGCGGAGGGCGGCACCCGGATCGATGAACACAAGCGCAACGAAGCCAATCCTGTCGATTTGAAAACGCTCTACGGGCACATGCTCTGGCGGCTGAGAAACGCTAGACTGACCCATGACATCCGCGCCGTCCTGTGGCACCAGGGCGAAGCCGACCAAGGATCGGATGGCCCGGACAACGGCTATGACTCGGCGGTCTATCAGCAATACTTCCTGGACATGACGGCTGCATGGAAACAGGATATGCCTAACATCCGTCACTACTATGTGTTCCAGATCTGGCCTAACGGCTGCAGCCAGGGTGGCGGACACGGCGACCTGCTGCGCGAGAAGCAGCGGACCCTGTCGCGGCTTTACTCAAATCTGGACGTCATGTCCACGCTCGGCATCAAACCGGGCGGTGGCTGCCATTATCCGCTGGTAGGTTGGTCCGAATTCGCGCGCCTGATGCAACCGCTCATCGAGCGGGATTTCTACGGACGCAAGGTGCCCGAGCCAATCACCGCGCCGGACCTCAAACAGGCATATTATGCGAGTAGTGCGAAGGATGCGATCATCCTCGAGTTTGACCAACCGGTCATCTGGCTGGATTCTCTGGCCGGCCAGTTCTATCTGGATGATGCCAAGGACAGGGTGGCCAAGGGCAGCGTGAACGGCAACGTGATCACCCTGCAACTGAAGGCACCCGCCACCGCCTCCAAAATCACTTATCTCAAGGAACTCAACTGGAATCAGAACGACCTTGTATTCGGCAAGAATGGCATCGCGGCGCTGACGTTCTCCGACGTGCCGATCCTGCCGGAAAAACCGCTTTCCAAATAACAAAAACCACATGCCCGCGTGCAGTCTAGCAATTGAATACAAGCACCTATTACAAGCATCCTCTAACGTGCCACACTGGAAATGGGCGGCGTGGCTCGGAAGGCGATACCTGCCTGATTGATTTTGATAGCCTGAACCATCAATGAATGAAGGATCCCACCACACGCCGCAGGGCGGCCTGCCTCATGGTTGCCGTCACAGTTCTGTCCTCCATCCCGTCCGGAAGCAAATAGCGAAAGTACAAAATGATGAATCGACTACTGACCGTTAGATTAATGTTACCCGTCAATAAAGTCCTCTGGGCGGCTCTACTCGCCCTTGGCCTGTCGGCCTCGCTCAGTTCCGCCGCTGACCTTATGGATGGCTCCCCCGGCAGACTCTCCGCAGAAGAAGCGAAGCCCTCGCTGGTGCCCATCACGACCGAAGCGGCCATGCGGAACGAGAAGGGTGAACCGATCTACGACTGTCTGGAACCACATATTTCCAAGTTCGGCGACACTTGGTACGCCTACGGTTTTACCATTCGAGAAAAAGATGTATTCGCAGCGACGTGTTATTCATCCACGGATTTGAAGACTTGGATCTTCCGAGCCAAATATCCAGTCGAGAAGCGCGGGATCCCGCTTTGGAATGTGCTCTACAACGCGAAGAACAAGGAATACGTGGGCTACGGCGCGGAATACGGGGATAAGATTCATGTTTACACCAGTCCCAGCCCCATCGGTCCCTTCACGTACAAGAAGCCCATGTCGGCGGTTCACGGCGGCCCCGGGGATCTATTGATGTACCCGGACACCGATGGCACGGCGTACCTGATCTACAACAAGTACCAAGGCGAGATCCCACAGCGTTTCGCCTACATTTACCAACTCAACGATGATTATTACGACATCGTACCTTCTACCCTGTGCAACACCAACAAGGTCATGGAAGGTTTCTGGATGATCAAACGCAACGGAACGTATTTTCTACTTGGGTCTGGCTTGGTTTCGTATGATGTGGACGACAATTTTTATCTAACCGCGCCAAGCCCCTTGGGTCCGTGGACGGACAAGGGCTACATTGCTCCTGTTGGCACGAAAACCTTCAAATCGCAGACGTTTCAGGGGCTGGAAGTGACCGGTCCCAAGGGCACCGCGTATGTCTTCATCGGACATCGCTGGAAGACACAGGTAGGCGGGTTGTGGGCCAATGCCACTTCGATCTGGCTGCCCTTGAAATTCACCAAGGATCATTTGATCGAGGAAATGAAATGGTATGAGAACTGGCTGCTGGATACGGAGGGCGCGACCCTCGTGCCACCTCCACCCCTGTCCCCGGAGAGCCCGCAGGCGTCGTCCACCGTCAACGGCGAGTCAGCTCCCACCAATGTGATCGACAACGATCCGGCCACGGGTTGGTCCAGCCCGGGAACCGGCACTGTGACATCACGCGAGCCCAATGTGATCAGCCGTTTCCAGGCGAAAGGCAATGAAACGCTTTCCGGTTTTTATGCGCGGCTTTCCCATTGCGTGGGACCGGTCGATGCTCCAACCATTGTTGGTTTGAGGGTCAACGGCGCGTTGCGTCAGGAGTGCGTCACCCTCCCTGTCTATCGCGCTCCGCTCAATGAATATACCCGGCAAAACGGGCGCGTCTTCCCGCCGCTTGACGTTGCCCAGGAATACCGCATCGCGCTGGCTGCGCCGCTCGCGCTGAATGCCGGGGACAAGTTGAACCTGGAAATCATTTCCTCCGGAGCGATGAGCGGCGGGGTCACGGCAGGATTGCAGTTCGAAGGCTCATGGAATCTTGCCGAGATGCGGGAGCCATTCCGGCAGACCAAGGCCACAGGGCCGGTTTCCAGAATTGCAT
>JBAXCM010000365.1:0-5046 GCA_037141475.1 Verrucomicrobiota bacterium
GATTGGCGGGGGATGGACGGGCTCTGCCAGAGGAGGCGCAGGGTGCCGGTGGCGTTGCCGTGGCGGTAGTCCAATCGATAGGCCAGCGCTGCTCCGGCGGCGACGTTCAAGGGGGAGGAGGCCGTGGCGGTTCCTGTGAGTCCCTTGACGGTGAGGATTCGCTGACCATCCACAGTGAGATCGGCATCGTCACCCGGCGCGCCTTCAAGCAAAAATGTGTACGCACCGGCGCTCGGAAACACGATTTGCCCGCCCATCCGCACAAAAGAGTTAGCTGCCGCGATGCCGCCGGCCGGAGTCCCCTCCCCTAACGCAAGGTGCAGTTCTGGCAAGTGGACCAACTCGCCATGTTCTTGTGCAGCTGGGCCATTGTAAAACGTTGCTGCCACCCCTGCTCGGACCGGCGTAGCTGGCGCATCATCGCTCATGGGCATAATGGCGGTGCCTTCGTCATATTCATCGAACATCCCGACAAATATCCGCTCGCAGCGTGCCTGAGCCGCCTTGTTCCACAGATTCCAGTAACGGCGGCCACCTTCGCGCGGCGTGTAGGCCACCGTTAGATCCCCGCCGGGAAGGTGTTTGAGATTGGCCCAGGAAAAGCCCGGGCTAACATGGGTATAACAACTGATGCCGAGTTTCTTAAAATCCGCTAGATCCCCGGCATACGATTCTGACATCCACGGCAGGACGCACGCGTATTGCTTGAGGTGCTCCTGCCACGGTGCTGGCAACGTCCGCCAATTATTTGGGATCCCGCCAATAACGTAGTTGCCGCCGTACTTGGGATCATTGCGGAAAAATTCCACGACGGCATTGGCAGTTGTCGCTGAGATGCGTCGGTCCGGGAATGGCATCCCCCAGATGAAGACCACCGGTTTACCGCCTTCACGGGCGTAATTGGCATCGCCGCGCACGCCAAATTGATCCACCAGCCAGCGCCAATCCGTCCGCAGGGTTTCCAGCAACTTGGCATCAGGGTAGCCGCTCACATCATATTCGACCGCCCACAGGCGTCCCTCCCGATGGGCCGCGGCGCGCACGTTAGCCAGCACCCATTCAGGGCTGCCATTGATCGAATGAAAGTTGTCTGAGACAAATCGTTGGAGAAACACCCCGTCGATATCATGTTCCCGCATCCAGCGAAAATGGGTGTCAACCACATCAGGCCATGCCGACGAGAACAAATATCCGGGTTTGCCACTGGCTAATTTCACGGATCCTGCCTTTTCGAGACAGACTGCCGGATAGTTCGACACGTCCGGCCACATGTCGGTGGTGAAGATCCCGTTCTGGATATTTCCCCAGTGAAACCAGCCCCTGCCGTCAGGATCGTTAGGTGTGCGGAACCACCCCTGATAGCCCGCCATCACCTTGCCCTTCAGACTGCTGTTATTCTGCGGCTTGACGCTTGGCCCGGTGTATGGGCCTTTCCATGGCTCCGAGATAACGTAGGCAAACTGAGCGTCATCGAAGGGCGTTTCTTGAAGGATCACGCGCTCAATGAGCAGCACCTCCCCACCGGGGCGCTCGAGACCGATCCGCACGGCCATCTCTGAGTTACCCGTGCTCCGGACCCCGCTCATCCGCATCCGGGCGCTGCAAACCCTCCCGGTATCAGAGCGCGTCAACCCCAACGAACGATCCGGCCGGATCACGCTGCCATCCTTGTCACTGAGCGTCACACTCAATTTGCCATAACCACGGTCCACATAACTCACCTGCACATAGAACACGCCTCCGCTCGGGGCTGACACTCCGGCTATCGGACTAAATGTTAGGTCCGGAGTTCTCTCATCACATCTCCACACCTGCAACTGCTGGCCGGACAGGTCAACCGGCACCTGCCCCACCACTTGTCCGTCAGTGTTCATCGCCCGCAGACGCTGCGGCGATGCCGCAGCACACGCTGTGACCATACTGATGAAAATAGCCGGCATTTGGACTAACAATAAACAAGCGAGGCTGGGCCTTAGACCCAAGACACAAGACTTGAAGACACAAGAAAAGAAAACCTGACCTAACGACTGCAACTTAACCTTTTCAAGGACTCTAGGCATAGAACATTGAAAATGGGACACTCGAAACTGGGATAATGTTAGACAACTGGAAGGCACAGGGATACTTTCCACTTCCTCTATATAATCGCATAGTCCCCAATTCGGGGACGACACACGGCTAGCACTGGCTTGAGCAAAAGAAGGGCCGGGAGTTATGCCCCCGGCCCTTCGATATGAGATTCAAGTTAGACAAAATTGCCCTAACTGATGATTCGGCATCACTGAGCTCTCACTTGGACGAAGAGCTTCGGCGCGCTTAGCGGAGCCCCACTGAGGGTAACTGACACCGTCTGGACGTCACCACTGGTAGAAACCACCGCTTGGCCTGCACTGGCATCCGTCACCCAAGTGACCAGATTGGTGGAAGTCCATACCGTGTAGGTCAGACCGCTCACCGCCGGGTCGCGCCGGGTATATCGGAACATGCCGGTGGTCTTGTTGACCTGGCTGGTGATTGGGTTGACCGATGCGCCGCTACCGGGAATGAGGCCGAAGGCAAATTTTGTTAGATTGGTGATACCGTCGCCATCCGGGGTGCCGCCGGGCGATTTATCACTCAATCCGGGATAATGGGAGGTGATCCAGGATGTGAACGGATCAGCCGCTGCGGGTGGCGTGGAGCTACCCGGAATACTGACATTGCCCATGGTCAGCCAACCCCAGCCACCGCGACAGGTGTTCATCAAATCCAAGGTGCAGGCGATGCCGACATAGGGTGCCAATTCTGCTGCGGTGAACGTCACAGTGGCCGGATCACCTATAGTTGTCCTGGGTTTGGCGATCACGAAGACACCGTCGCTGGCGCGCCGCAGGGCGACGCCCTTCCATCCGCCATTGGCAAGAGCAGCGTAAGGCACCGACATATCATCGGTGGGTGCCGCGCCTAGGGCCATGCCCATGGCCATTTGGACCGTCATATCCCCCGAGCCATTGAGGTAGAAAAGGGGCGAGCGAAGCCACAAGGAATTGAGGTGATTGTCGGTGTCTCCGCCAGTCGGCCAAACAAATCCGCCTGCTGCTTTATACAGATAATCAGCAGAAGAAGGCGGCTGAATGACCCCGCCATTGATATTGGCCGGCATGGTGATAACATTTGGATCGAGATCCACCCAAGCCCCGGCGCTCGCATCCCAAACGCGGTTGTGCCAACCTTGGAGAGTTCCATCGTTGAAGTTGTTGTCCGAGCTAACCGTCACGGTATAAACGGTTGTCGTGAGCGAATCCGAAGAGGTGACCGTGTACGTTTGCGGGGTGGTGAAATTGCGCGTGGTGCCCGAAGCCGGAGTGCAGGTGGCCCCGGGACTCAGGACGAACGTGGGTGCCAGCGACGCCGCATGGGTGCCGATCGGCAATGGCCATGAAATATTCTGGTCCATGATAACTGCCGGCACGCGGGGCGTGCCGAAGGCGAGGATCTTGGCCTGCGGGGTAAGCCCCGGCGGTGGTGTGCCGCTGCCCGGCACACTGACATTGCCCATGACAAGCCAGCCCCAGCCACCGTTACACGAGTTAATCAGGTCCAAGGTGCAGGCGATGCCGATATATGGCGCCAATTCAGCTGCAGTGAACGTCACGGTAACCATTGCATCGCCTTCGGTTGTCCTGGGCTTGGCTAACAAAAAGGCACCGTTGCTGGCGCTCCTCAAAGCGACGCCCTTCCAGCCGTTGTTCGATTGGGATGCATAAGGCACGGACATATCATCAGCTGGGGCCGGGCCGTGAGCCATGCCCTTGGCCATTTGCACCGTCAAATCTCCCGACCCGTTTAGGTAAAACAGCGGTGAGCGAAGCCACACCGTGTTGAGGTGATTGTCGTTCTGGCCGCCATTCGGTTGGACGACTCCTCCGACATTTTTAAACAGGTAATCATCACCCGATGGAGGTTGGATCACCCCACCGTTGATGTTAGTTGGCATGGTGATGACGTTGGGATCCAGATCCACCCAAGCCCCGGCGCTCGCATCCCAGACTCGGTTATGCCAACCTTGGAGCGTTCCGTCGCTGAAGTTGTTGCCGGCGCTAACCGTCACCGTATAGACCGTGGTCACAAGCGAATCCGAAGACGTGACCGTGTAAGTCTGCGGGGTGGTGAAATCCCGGGTCGTGCCCGAGACCGGGGTACAGGTGGCTCCGGCGGTCAGGGTAAACGTGGGTGCCAGCGCCGTGGTGTTGGTGCCGACCGGCAGATTCCATGAAATATGAGGATTCACGATGACACCCGGCAGACCGGGCAAGCCGAAGCTGCGAATCTTCGCATCGGGAGCCTGAGGCGTCGCCGAAGTGGTCATGACGGTTTGCACTTGGTTAGAGAACAGCGCTTGCTGATAGATTCGGACGTCGTACAACAAGCCCGAAAAATATCCGTCGTAGTTGGGGTCGGGATTCTGTTGCCGGGCTCCGATCATCAGGTGCTTATCAGGGGAGAGGCTCATCGTCTGGCCGATGACGTTTTTTTCGACGGACGAGAGGGCACCGTCCACATAGATCGTGCGGGTACCGGTCGCCTGATCCCAAACCGCAGCGATGTGATGCCATGTCGAGACTAGATCACTGAGGTTGGTGCCGTTGCTGGTGCCGTCATCATTGTTGATTCCACGCACTGTGAAACAGGCGTTGGAATTGCTGCTGTATCGGCGCACTTGCCAACCAGCACCGCTCTCGCCCTTTTTGGAAACCCATGGAGCCCACACATCAGGAAACCCTTTCGCCCAGAATGTCACCGTGCATTGCTTGCTAAGCGGATCGTCGAACGTGTTCACATAAGCGCCATCGGTATTGGAGCTGTTACCTACCAGCACGCCGACGCTACCGGCACGCAGGTCTAGCGAGCTGCCCCCAAACGTGCCCGGCACATCGTCCCCATTGAAGGCGAGAGCCGAGGCATTGCCGCCCACGGCCATCCCGTCATGGGTACCCGCTGGGCTGAATCCAGACGAGTCCGCCAAGTTTGACGGGCCGGACGCCCAGTGGCCGACCAAGCCGGTGG
>JBAXCM010000366.1:0-5037 GCA_037141475.1 Verrucomicrobiota bacterium
ATATCATTCCGATCAGTTATCATGAAACCAATGAATGGAACCCGAGCGTGGACAACAGCGGCAGAATCGTTTACACCCGCTGGGACTACGTGGACCGCGATGACTGCATCGCCCACCACCTCTGGATCTGCGGACCAGACGGCTGCGACCCCCGCTCGCCACATGGCAACTACCCGCTGCCGCTGTCGTTTGAAGACCCAAACAAGCATGACGGAAGACGGGCCCGCCCCAACGGCGAGTGGAACATCCGGGCGATTCCCGGCTCCAACAAATACATAGCAACTGCCGCTGGGCATCACACCCATTCGTTCGGTGAGTTAGTGATCATCAATCCCAACATCGAGGATGACGGCGCGATGAGCCAGGTCCAAACCATCACCCTCAAACGAAACGATTGGCCGGATGGCACTGGCGACTATGGCACGGCTTGGCCGCTGAGTGAGGCGTTCTATCTGGCAAACTTCCGCGAGGATCTGGTTCTGCTCGACCGCTTTGGCAACCTTGAACTCATCTGCCCGAAAAGCGCGCTGCCAATCGCCGCCACCAAACTCATCCATCCGATTCCGCTCAAGGCGCGGCCGGCGCCGCCAGTGATCCCAACCGCGACCTATCAAGGCGAGCGGGCGGCGGCGGAGCATGGCCAGGCGACCATCAGCGTGATGGATGTGAACGAAGGGGACATGAAGATGCCTGTGGGCACCACGATCAAATGGCTGCGGGTGATCCAAATCATCCCCCAACTCCAACCCGTGATGAACCAACCGAAAATCGGTTATGCAAGCGAAAGCCTGGTTAGAATGCCCTTGGGCATCGTGCCGGTGGAAAGCGACGGCAGCGTGTACTTCAAGGCACCAGTGGCCAAGGAGTTGTTTTTTCAATTGCTAGATGAGCGAGGGCTGGCGGTTCGTTCGATGCGCTCGGGCACCTACGTTCATCCCGGCGAGCAACTCAGCTGCGTCGGTTGCCACGAATCGCGCGGCTCCAGCCCCAAAACTCTCTCCGGCATTCCGCTGGCTCTAAAACGCGGTGCCTCCGAGATTCGCCCCGAGGTGGCCAGTGGTGCCATTCCTTTCAATTGGCACATCCTGGCCAAACCGGTGTTGCAGGAGCGCTGCGCCGCTTGTCACGCCAAGGAGGGCAAGGGGCCAGACATGAGCCATGCCAGTCTTGAGAGATATGTGTTTCACTATCCATTTTGGAAGGACGGCTACGTCAATGGCGAAGTGGTCGCCAGCGGCTCACGCAGCGTCCCTGGCAAGTTCGGCGCGATGGCCTCGCCCTTGCTCAAGTATCTGGACAAATCCCATTACGGTGTCTCGCTCACCCCAGATGAGTTCAAGCGCATCTCACTGTGGCTCGACTGCAACGGCAACGAACTCGGCGCTTATACCCATGTCGAGGCCCAGCGACGCGGAGAAACCATATGGCCGGAAATTGACGTGGACCCGGCCGATCCGCTGGGCTTGAAGTAATGCCGCGTCTATCAGCCAGGTTTTTTCAAGCTTGGAAAGTGCAAGCCAATGACGTCACCGTTGGCGAGGGCCATTTCCTCGACTTGGTCGCGGCTGGCCCACACTTCCAGTTCGCCGCGGCGCCCGTGTTCAGGTGACACGCTAACGCGGGCAAAGGGACCGGCGACAAACAAATGACTCACCCGCCCGGTTACGTCCACACCTTCTTCTGCTGCAAAGCGCAATTCAATCTCGTGCGGCCGAATGTATCGGCCATCGGGCAGCTTATTGACCTCACCGAGAAACTCATAAACAAACGAAGTACGAGGTTCGTCGTAAATGTCCTGAGGCGTGCCGGTTTGCTCAATGCGGGCATTGCGCATCACCACCACTTGATCAGCGAGTTCCAAGGCTTCCTCCTGGTCGTGGGTGACAAACAAGGAGGTAAGGTTGATCTCATCGTGGAACTGGCGCAACCAGCGGCGCAGTTCCTTGCGCACCTGGGCATCCAGCGCGCCGAACGGCTCGTCAAGCAACAACACCTTGGGCCGGATAGCAAGGGCCCGGGCTAAGGCGACGCGCTGGCGTTGGCCGCCGGAAAGTTCGTTGGGGCGGCGATTGTCCAACCCTTCGAGCCTAACTAAACGCAACAATTCACCGACCCGCTCGCGAATCTCGGCACGCTTGGGCCGCCGGTCCCGCGGCATCACATCGAGCCCGAAGGCGATATTTTGCGCGATAGTCATGTGAGGGAACAACGCGTAATGTTGGAACACGAAGCCAACGCCACGCTTGCCAGCCGTCACATCACTCACGTCATTGCCGTGAAACAGGATGCGGCCGCTGCCCGGGTCTGCCATTTCCAACCCTGCGACAATGCGCAACAAGGTGGTTTTGCCGGAACCCGACGGACCTAGCAAGGCCGTAAGCGACCCGTCCGGCACTTCCAGCGAGATATCATCGAGCGCGGTGTAGGTGCCAAATGTCTTATGGATGGATTGAATGGAGATGGACATAAATGAGAAAGCAATGAATGACGGGCTGGAGCGGTTAGCTAATAATCTGCTAGATCCGGCGACTGGCGCGCTGGTGGGTGAACTGCTCGACGACGCTCTTGAGCCCCAGAGTGAGCAGGGCGAGCAGGCCTAGCAAGGTAGCACAAGCGAAGGCGGCGCTGAATTGATACTCGTTATAGAGAACCTCGATATGCAGGGGCAAGGTGTTGGTTTTGCCACGGATATGACCGGATACCACTGATACGGCACCGAATTCGCCCATGGCGCGAGCATTGCACAAGAGCACACCGTAAAGCAGGCCCCACTTAATGTTAGGCAAAGTGACGCGGCGGAACATCTGCCAACCGCTGGCACCGAGGGTCACAGCGGCCAATTCCTGATCATTGCCCTGTGCCTCCATCAGCGGGATCAGCTCACGGGCGACGAACGGGAACGTCACAAACACAGTGGCGAGAATGATGCCCGGCAGCTCGAAGATGATCCGGATGTCATGGGCAGCCAGCCACGGACCGAACCAGCCCTTGGCCCCGAACAACAAGACCCACACCAAGCCAGCGATCACCGGAGAGACAGCAAACGGCAGGTCGATGAGCGAGAGCAACAGCGCCCGGCCGCGGAATTGGTGCTTGGTCACCGCCCAAGCGGCTGCCACCCCGAACACGGTGTTGAGCGGGACGGAAACCGCCGCTGCGGTTAGAGTGAGTCGCACAGCCGAGAGTGCGGACGGCGATACCAGAGCTGCGCAAAACACATCGGTGCCGCGGCGTAATGCCTCCACAAACACAGCCAGCAGAGGCAGCAATAAAAACAAGCCCAGGGCCAGCAGAGCGAGGCCAATGAGCAGCCAGCGGACGGGCGCGGATTCGGTGGTGGCGGATCGGTGGTGCATGGGGTTAGCGCTTGTGCCGATTGAGTTGGCGTTGCAGCAGGTTGATGAGGAAAAGCAAGGCGAAGGAAACGATCAACATGCCCGCAGCGATCACTGCGGCGTCGCGGTATTTGTATTGCTCAAGCTGGGCGACGATGAGCAGAGGCAGAATTTCTGTTTTCATCGGCAGGTTGCCGGAGATGAAGATGACTGAGCCGTATTCGCCGATGGCCCGCGCAAAGGCCAAGGTGAAACCCGTGATGAGAGCCGGCAACAAGGCTGGCAGAACCACCCGGCAAAATACCGTCAATCGCCCCGCACCCAGCGTTGCCGCTGCTTCTTCCAAATCCGTGCCCAAGTCCTCCATCACCGGTTGGACCGTGCGCACGACAAACGGAAACCCAATAAACGTCAACGCGATGAACACCCCGAACGGACTGTATGCACCCTGAATCCCCCAACCCGCCAAATATTGTCCGATCCAGCCGTTAGGCGCGTAAATGGACGTCAGCGTGATGCCTGCCACCGCCGTCGGCAGGGCAAACGGCAGGTCCACCATCGCGTCGAGCAGGCGCCGTCCCGGAAAGCGGTAGCGCACCAGCACCCATGTGACTAACAAGCCAACCACCACGCTCACCAACGCCGCCGCAGCACTGGCCCCAAAGGTCAGCTTGGCGGCTGAGAGCACCCGCGGAGCCGAGAGGATGCGCCACCATTCAGCCGGGCCGAGTCCGCCCGCTTTAAGGAACAAGGCAGCAAGGGGGATGAGGATGATTAGGCTCAGATAGGTGACGGTGAATCCCAGGGACAAGCCAAAGCCTGGGATGACGCGGTGTTTGCTCATGTGGATAGCCGAACTACGGTTTGATGACTTGATCGAACGTGCCGCCGTCGTTGAAATGGGTTGTCTGGGCCTTGATCCAGCCGCCGAAATCCGCGTCCACCGTGACCATCGGCAACGCCGGCAAGCGAGACGCAGCCTGCGCGGCGATTTCCGGCTTGCGCGGCCGATAGAAGTGTTTGGCAGCAAGCGCCTGCGCCTCATCGGTGTACAGGAATTCCAGATAGGCACGGGCAGCCTCGGTGTTGCCGTGCTTGGCGGCATTGGCATCGACCACCGCCACCGGGGGTTCGGCCAGAATACTCAGCGACGGATAGATAATGTCACTGAGGCCGGGAAATTCCCGCCCGATCAGGTAGGCCTCATTTTCCCAGGCCAGCAGGACATCCCCGTTGCCTTGTTGGGCGAAGGTGGAGGTGGAATCGCGGGCACCAGTGCCGAGAACAGGCACATTTTTAAACAAGCGGGTCATGTAGGCGAGGATTTGCGTTTGGTCGCCTCCAAATTGTTTTGAGGCCCAGGCCCAGGCGGCAAGGTAGTTCCAGCGCGCACCGCCGGAGGTTTTCGGGTTGGGAGTGATGACTTTAACGCCATCTCTAACCAAATCACCCCAGTCCTTGATGCCCTTGGGATTGCCCTTGCGCACCACCAGCACAATCGTCGATGTGTATGGCGCACTGTGGTCGGGCAGCCGCGATTGCCAGTCGCCCGGCAATAATTTCGTCTGCCGCGCAATCTCGTCGATGTCGCCGGCCAGCGCCAAGGTGATCACGTCGGCCTCCAGGCCGTCGATGACCGCGCGGGCTTGCTTGCCGGAACCGCCGTGGGATTGCTCGATGGAGAGTGGGCTGCCACCATGGG
>JBAXCM010000367.1:0-5022 GCA_037141475.1 Verrucomicrobiota bacterium
CAGATTGGCGCTTGGACAAACTCACCGTCATCGACGTCGTCTCCGGCACTACCAAGGCTAATATCACCGTCGGCCGCCAACCCACCGCTGTGGCCATCACCCCGGACGAGTCCCTTGCTCTCGTTAGCAACCTCATCCCAGACACAGCCGCCGTCGCCCCGGACACCGCCACCCAAGTGTCTGTGATCGACCTCCAAACCCTCCAAGCTAAACCCCCAATCCGCTTGCCTCTCGGCGCAACCAACACCCGCGGCATCGCCATCAGCGGCGACGGCCACACCGCTTACGTCGTCCACACACTCGGCCGCTTTAACCTGCCAACCACCCAACTCGATCGCGGCTGGGTCAATACCAATGCCATGACGATCATCGACGTGGTTGCTAGCAAAATCATCGCCACCGTCCTTCTGGACCAGGTGATGGACGGGGCCGCCGACCCCTGGGGCATCGCTCTAGACCCCTCCGGCATGCGCTTGTACATCACCCTGTCCGGCGTCCATCAGCTCGCCCTCATCGACCTCGAACGACTCCCTGAAATCCTCAAGGAAACCCCCGAATTGCTCGTCAATGACCTCGCCGCCTTGTACCGCCACAACCTCATCCGCCGCATCGACCTGCCAACCAAAGGGCCCCGCGGCCTTGCCGTGGCACCCGATGGCAAGCGCGTAGCCAGCGCCGGGTATTTCTCGGGCGACGTCGCCTTAACCGACATGAACGGTGCTGCCCCTGTTGCCGTTGCCCTCGGTGCGCAGCCCCAGCCAGATCTAGCGCGCCAAGGCGAAGCGCTCTTCCACGATGCGGGCCGCTGCTTCCAACGCTGGCTCAGTTGCGCCTCCTGCCATCCCGACGCGCGGGCCGACGGTCTCAACTGGGATTTGCTCAACGACGGTCTTGGCAATCCCAAAAACGCCCGTTCGCTCGTCTTCAGCGACAGCACCCCACCGCTCATGTCGCATGGTGCCCGGGACGATTTGCCAGCTTGTGTGCGTGCCGGTTTCGTCCACATTCTTTTCACTGAGCCGAAAAACGACGATGTTCAAGCCGTCTACACCTATCTGAAAGGTCTGCAACCGGTGGTGAGTCCTTACCGCAAGCCGGATGGATCCCTCACCGACGCGGCTCTACGCGGTGAAAAACTCTACAACGACCCCCAAATCGCTTGCGCCAAATGCCACCCAGGCCCCCTGCTCACCAACCTCCAAATGTACGATGTGGGCACCAGCCGACCCTTCGACCAAGGAGCTCTCAGGTTCGACACCACCTCCTTGATCGAATTGTGGCGCACCCCTCCCTATCTCCACGATGGCAGCGCTGTGACCATCCGCGAGGTGCTCGTCGAGCAAAATCCCAAAGACAAACACGGCGTCACCTCAAAGCTGACTCCCGCCCAACTCGACGACCTCGTCGCTTACCTGCAGTCGCTCTAAGAATATCTATCAACTTATAGCGACGTGCCGATGACCGCCGCAACTCAACTGATGTGAGGCACTGTAGCGGCGGTCTTTGACGGTCGCTGCGCAAGAAGTGCTCCGCACACCGGCGCTCACAGAGCGCCGCCACAATTCATCTCAGTTGCCTTACAAGATCATTTTTTACGCCGATACCAGCACCCTTGCTTGTTCAAAAGATGCACCGGGTGGAATTTCCGGACCCACTTCCTCCTAATCCTATGCCAAAAACCCTGCAATGCCCACTGCGCCTCCTGGCAACCGCCCTTGCTCTGACCGCCGGTCTGGATATGGCCGCCGCCGACGTGCGCAGCGACGTGCTGGGCCATGCCCCGGCGCTCAAGGAGATTGTCTTTGCCGTGCGAAAAAATAATCCTAGCGACGGCCATTGGTATGCTAACTTCAGCTACTACGGACCCAATGAAAAACGCGCCACCTATCTGCCCGGTGGCCGCCTTTGCAAACTCAATGTGGTTAGCGGAGAAGTCACTAACCTGATCGACGACCCACTCGGCGGCATCCGTGATCCGGTCCTCAACTCCGATGCCAGCCGCATCCTGTTTGCCTGGCGAAAGGGGCCCGATCCGAACTATCACCTCCATGAGTGCCGGCTCGACGGCTCAGACGTCCACCAGCTTACCGACGGCCCGTGGGACGACTTCGAACCTAGCCAACTGCCAGACGGTGGTATCGTGTTTGTCTCCAGCCGCTGCAAACGCTGGGTCAATTGCTGGCTCACCCAGGTCGCAACCCTCCATCGCTGCAACGCCGACGGTAGCAACATCGAGCTCATTTCAGCCAACCTCGAACAGGAAAATACCCCGTGGCCACTTCCCGATGGTCGCATCCTCTACCAGCGATGGGAGTACATCGACCGTTCTCAAGTCCACTATCATCACCTGTGGAGCGCCAACCCCGACGGCACCAACCAGATGATTTACTTCGGCAATCAGGCACCGGGCATCGTCATGATCGATGCCAAGCCCATTCCGAACTCTGATCAAATCGTTAGTATATTCTCCCCCGGCCACGGCCAAATGGAACACGCCGGCCAGGTCGTCACCCTCAACCCTCGCCTCGGTCCAGACGATCCCGCAGCCGTCCATGTGGTATCCGCCTCCGCAGATTTTCGCGACCCATGGCCGCTTTCCGCCGAGGCCTTCATCGTCGCCCGGGGTTCTGAAATTCTCGCCATGGACGGCAAAGGTGGCACCACCCCGCTTTTCATCCTGCCGGAATCCGACCGCCAGGCTGGCTTCTGGGTCCACGAGCCGCGCCCCGTCCTGCCGCGTTCATTGGGAAAGAGCATTGCCCGCCACACCGATCCCGCCCAAGCCACCGGCAAACTTATCCTCTACAACATCCTCGAAGGCCGCAATATGCAGGGCATCAAACCCGGCGAAATCCGTAAATTGCTCGTCATCGAGTCACTGCCCAAGCCCATCAATTACACCGGCGGCATGGACCCCCTTACCTATGGCGGTTCGTTCACCCTCGAACGCGTCGCAGGCACCGTGCCGGTAGATGCCGACGGCTCCGCCTTCCTCGAACTGCCCGCACGCCGCAGCTTCTTCTTCATCGCTCTGGATGAAAAGGACATGGCCGTCAAACGGATGCAAAGTTTCCTGACCGTTCAGCCGGGTGAGCTCACCAGCTGCATCGGCTGCCATGAGCAACGCACTCGGACCACCCTTCCGCCGCTCCATCCCACCGCCTTGGACCGCGCGCCCAGCCAAATCACTCCGGTGCCCGGCGTTCCAGAGGTGTTCGACTTTCCCCGCGATATCCAACCCATCCTCGACTCCGCCTGCGTCGCTTGCCATGACTATGACAAGACCACCCGCGGCGGCCCCTATGCCGGTAAACTTATCCTCACAGGCGACCGCGGCCCAATGTTCAGCCATAGCTATTTCATGCTCACCATTGCTGGCCTGTTTTCCGATGGCCGCAACCAGGCCACCAGCAATCACGCCCCCCGCACCCACGGATCCTCAGCCAGCCGCTTGCTCAAGCTCATCGACGGCTCCCACTACGGCGCCACCGTCACCCCGCACCAAGCCACCATGCTGCGCCTTTGGATCGACGCCGCTGCCACCTATCCGGGTACCTATGCCGCGCTGGGCACCGGCATGATCGGTGGCTACGAGGAAAACAACCAGGTCGGCACCGATCATGACTGGCCCAGCACCCGAGCCGCCGCCCAAGTGGTCGATGGCCGCTGCCTCGCCTGCCACTCAGACAAGGGAGCGCCACCGCTGCCGCGCACTCTCTCTGACGAACGCGGCACCTCGTTCTGGCAGCCAAAGATTCCCGACCGCTCGCTCGTCACCAGCCGCCACCTCGTCTATAACCTCAGCCGCCCGGAAAAATCCATGATTTTGTTAGCCCCGCTCGCCCGCAGCGCCGGCGGATATCAACTCTGCCACAAACCCGATGACACCGCGGCAGTCTTCGCCGACACCTCCGACCCCGGCTACCAAGCACTGCTGGCAATGGTCACCGCCGGCAAGGAGCACTTGAACACCATCACCCGCTTCGATATGCCTAACTTCAAGCCCCGTCCCGCCTACATCCGCGAGATGAAACGCTACGGCGTATTGCCCGCAGACCTCGCCCCCGACTCCAACGTCAATGTCTATCAGACCGACCAGCGCTACTGGGAATCCCTCTGGCACCACCCCGCTAAGTAAGCCCCATCCCGAGTCACTTCAGACTTGATCACGAGAAAACAAGGGGCGCTCTTGGCGCAAGATGATCATGCGTACATTGAGAGTCCTCTTTGGCGGAAAATTGCCTTCCTGCCTGTCAGGGAAAACCGCGCACCCAGCCTCAAAACTCAGCCTTCAACCTCGCTTTCTACAACGGACCGAACAAGTCGGATTCCCGAACTGTCGCCTCTCGGCGGAAATGAAATATATCTAGCAATTGCGATATGCGAGGACTGACCCCATCGGCCGATGGGGTCAGTCCTCGCATATCGCGGAATTGAGCTTGCTCGACCTCGTGGCGCTTTTGAGGTCGAACACTGAGTTCTGAGCCTGTCTGCGCATCAAACGCCAGGCTGGAAGCATGCCGTCCATGACCGGCAGGATGCCCAATACGGTTCAACCCAAAATCCGCAGTTAGGATTGCGGATGGGAAGCGCAAGTGCTTATACTTGCGCGGTTTGAAGGCAAAAACATGCATTTATCTCACTGCCCGATGGTTCGCAACAAAGCGGCGGCTTCCCGATGGGCCGGGTTGCGCTGGAGGGCTTCGCTGGCGGCGGTGACGGCGGCGGCGCGTTGATTGAGACGCAGATAGATGGTGGCGAGCGCATACGACGGTTCCGCATCATCCGGTGCAAATATTGCGGCGTTGCGCAGGGAGATGATCGCCGCTTCAACATGCCCCTGGCCAGACAACAGCAGACCGAGGTTGTAATAGGCACGCGCATACCGGGGGTTGAGACGGATCGCCTCGCGCAGCTTGGCCTCGGTGCCCGCCTCATCGCCGAGTTCGGCCAACGCCAGCGCATGCAAATACGGAAACTCCGGATCCTTGGGCGCGATTTTAGCAGCCTCCACCAACAACG
>JBAXCM010000368.1:0-5013 GCA_037141475.1 Verrucomicrobiota bacterium
GCCTAACACCCCGGCACTCGTCGGCAAGGGCGCTGCCGCCTACTGCCTCGGCACGCGTGCCACTCCTGCCGATGCTGCCACTGCTGGCATGTTGCTGGGGGCCGTTGGCCTCGCCATGGAGATGCCAGAGCGCTTCATGAATTTGGTCACCGGCCTGTCCGGCAGCGGCCCGGCCTATGTGTACGTGGTCATTGAAGCGCTCGCCGACGGAGGTGTGCTAGCAGGCCTGACGCGTGCGGTGGCCTTGAAATTGGCCGCACAAACCGTGCTGGGAGCCGCAGCAATGGTGTTGGAAACCAACGAGCATCCTGCGGTTCTCAAAGATAAAGTCACCTCTCCCGGCGGCACCACCATCGCCGGCCTCGCCGAACTCGAACGACTCGGCCTGCGCTCCGCTCTCATCGCCGCAGTGAGTGCCGCTGCCCGCCGCGCTGAAGAACTTGGCCATTCCTAACCACCGCCACAAAGGTTCAGCGCTATAACCTCTTTGGCAAAGCAACTGATATGGGCTGTAGCACCATGTCTGTGACCGCCGACTCCAATGAGATGAATTGCCGTGGGAGATGGCTCAACGATTTCCGGCAATCCGCTTGAGTTTCCCGACTGCCACCTTCAGCCTTCCCTCACCCATGACCAACTCCCTCACACCAAGCCGCTATCGTTGGTTGATTCTCGCTTTGGTATTTTTCGCCACCACCATCAACTACATCGACCGCCAGATCCTCTCGCTGCTCAAACCGATGTTGGATGTGAGCATCGGTTGGACCAACACCCAGTACGGCTGGGTCAACTCCGCCTTCCAAGGTGCCTATGCCATCGGCCTGCTGTGCTTCGGCGGATTTGTTGACCGCGCAGGCGTAAAACGCGGCTATCAAATATCCATCATTGGATGGAGTGTGGCCGCCATCCTTCATGCTCCAATCATCCTGTTGGTCGGCATGTCCCTGGGCCTGCCACAGGGGTTAGGTTGGCTGGCCAACCCCCTAACACCCATGGTAGTTCCTGCCGCATTCGTGGCATTTTTGCTGGCACGGATCCTGCTTGGGCTGTTCGAAGGTGGCAATTTCCCGGCCGCCATCAAGGCCGTGACCCAATGGTTTCCGCGCCGTGAACGGGCACTGGCAACCAGTTTATTCAATGCAGGAACCAATGCCGGGGCGATCTTCGCACCCGCTTTGGTGCCGCCGCTGGCATATTTGCTAGGCTGGCCGTGGGCCTTTGTGTTTGCGGGGATTGCCGGCTTCCTGTGGCTGCTGTTATGGGGACCGAAGTATGATAGTCCCGAGCGACGGCCCGAAGTGAATGCCGCGGAACTGGCCCACATCCTCAGCGATCCACCGGAATCCCCCGGCCGCCCACTGCCCTGGCAGCAGGTGTTATGCCATCGGCAGGCGTGGTCGTTTATCACCAGCAAGTTCCTAACTGATCCGGTATGGTGGTTTTTCCTGAGTTGGCTGCCGGACTTTTTCAAAAAAACCCGCGGTCTGGACATCAAGAACAGTTGGGTTCACCTCGTCACCATCTATGCAATCATCACGGTGCTGAGCATCGGCGGCGGCTGGCTAACCGGCTCGCTGATCAACTGCGGATGGAGTGTCTCACGTGCCCGAAAAACCGGCATGTTTGGCTTCGCACTGCTCGTGGTTCCCATCATTCTTGTCTCCCACGCAGGGAATTGGCAGGCGGTCATGTTAATCGGCCTAGCCGGATCTGCGCACCAGGCGTGGTCGGCGACCCTCTACACAACGGTGTCCGACATGTTCCCCAAACGTGCGGTGGCTACGCTCATCGGCATTGGCGGTATGGCTGGTGCCGTTGGCGGCATGATTTTCCAAGTGTTCGTCGGCAGCTTGCTCGATCGCTTTGCCAAACTCGGCAACGAAACCGCCGGCTATGCCACGCTGTTTGGCATCTGCGCTTGCGCCTATCTCGTCGCCTTCGGCATCAATCACCTGTTAGCTCCAAAGTTCGAACCCTTGCTTATCCGCGAGCCGTAAGCCACCCCGCCATACGGCCCCCATACGGATCAATTCGGTAGAGCTGGAGCCAGGCCAGAAAATGGCGGCCCGGCTTCGGAACTCAGCGTTCGACCTCGCATTCGACAACGAAGCGAACAAGCCCGATTCCCCAACCGTCGGCTTCATGCGAAAACAGCCGATGGGGTCGCCGATGGGGTCAGCCGATGGGGTCAGTCCTCGCATGGTAACATTATGGTTCACGTGGCGATGTGTCCTCGCAGCAAGAGTTCTGAGAATTACCCTCTGAGATTCGTTGTTATTTATAGGAGGACTCAACGTATTACTGCGGAAGTCATGATCATAAAATATCCATTGTTCAGTTGTTCGGCGGTCATTCCCACTCGCTTGACTGCGCTCGGCGCGCTGCTAGGTGCGGCTTGCGCCAGCGCCGCATCGTTAGGGTGGGATGGTTCTGATAGCGTCACACCGGGTGCCCAAGGCGGCGGGGGAACTTGGGACGGGAACACCACGGCCGACTGGTGGAATGGGGCGGCAGACGTGACTTGGCCGGATTCCGGCACTGACAACGCGGCAGTATTCGCCGGCAAGGCGGGCAGCTTGGCCCTCTCGTCCGTCACCGCCAACACCCTAACCTTCGACACCACCGGTTACGCGCTAACTTCCGGCACCCTCACGCTCAACGGCAGATTGCCCACCGTCACCGCGGCAGCGGGCATCCTGACCACCATCAGCCTGCCCACTGGCGGCAGCGCGGGTCTCACCAAAGCTGGCCTAGGCCGACTGACGCTTTCGGGCGCTAACGGTTATACTGGCGGGACCACAGTGAGGGATGGCATCCTATCGATTTCCGCCGATGGCACGGGCGCGGCGAACCAGCTAGGTGCATACCCTGGTGCGGTTGATGGGGCCAACGTGACACTCTTTGACGGAGCGACACTTGAAGCAGCCGCCACGATGACGCTGGCGATCAACCGGGGCATCACTCTCAATGCAGGACTTGCGACGCTATCGCGGCCGGGCAAATTCAACTTCATCTTTAATGGCACCATCTCTGGTTCCGGTGGGTTGATCTTACAAGACAACGTGCCGAGTGACCAAGGTGGCGGCAGCCAGATCCAATTGAATGCCGCCAATACTTTCACCGGTGTCACAACATTGGCCTATAGCAATCGCGGTGGCCAAAACGGCACCCAATCTGTGGTCGGCAACGTCAACGCCCTGCAATTTAGCACCGTGGACTATCTCAATATCCTGGGCCAGCCCCATAAGACCGGATTGGCGGGCGATAAGATCCATTTCGGCACCGGATCGGGATCCACACCCGTCATCGGCGGCTTGAAGGGCAATGATACTTGGTATCTATCCGATGCTAACGGAACCATCCCGGTTAATTTGAAGGTCGGCAACAACAACCAAAACACGATTTTTGCGGGAATTTTAAACGACAACGCCAAAGGTTCGTCGCTCAACAAGATTGGCAGCGGCACGCTGAGTCTCGGCGGCGTGAATGTTTACAAAGGCGGCACGAGCGTGAGCAGTGGCACCCTGATCGTTACCGCCACCGGTGCCTCGCTGGGAGCGCCGATAACCAGCGGCAGCAACGGCCTGAGCGTCGCCAGTGCTGCCACTTTCACCTATCTGCCGACGGCGGCCGGAGCCTTGTTGCTGACCACTGGCAAACTAAATCTGCAGGACGCCAGCACGATCGGCACGGCTGTGGGCGGCAGCTCCGGTCAGTCGGCGATTACCAGCACGGTTGCGGCTTCGGCGGCAGGCAGCATCACGGTCAATGTTTCCGGCATCCCGGGCGTGGCCGTCACCAGCGGCACGAACAACCTGATCACCGCCCTCAGTGGCTTGACCGCCGGAGCCACCTACACTCTTGGCAAACTCTATAATACCACGAATTTCACCGTGGGGAATCTCGGCCAGACCGATTCCGCCGTCACCGTGGACGTCACCCCGAACACTGCCCTAACCAGTGAAACCTGGAAGGGGGGCTACGCTGGCGGCAACAATGTTTGGGCCATCTCCGACGGCAACGCTGCCAGCAACTGGACCACTGACGGCTCCACCATCACCCCGTTGACACCCGGCAGCGCCGCCGCCGTTTCATTCACGAGCACGAACAGCCCCACCAATCAATCCTCAATGGTGCTCGGCTCCAATATGTCTATCAAAAGCCTGAGCATTGATGATAGCAACGCCGTAACCCTCAACGCGGATGGCAACACCCTGACTATCGCCAACGCAGCCGGCATCACCGTAAACAGTGGCGCCGGGGCAGTTACGCTCAACGTGCCTATCAACCTAGGCGCGGCACAAACGTGGACAAATAATTCAACATCATCTCCGCTCACCCTTACCGGCGACGTCGCCAACGGAAGCAATCTGCTCACCATCGGCGGAGCAGGAAACATCACCCTCTCAGGATCGATCCGCAATGGCACAGGTGGCCTAACTAAAAATGGAGATGGCATCCTGACCCTCAACGGGATCAACCTCTATCAGGGAGCCACCACCGTGAACGCAGGCACCCTCAAGGCAGGCAACCGCTTTGCCTTTGGCGTGGCCATGCACAACGGATACGCGAGCGGCGGGTTTGGCGGCTCCGGCTTTGCCAGCATTGTGTTTGGTGCTGCCAGCACCGGAACCGTTCAACTCAGCGGCAATAACGTCACCTTGATGACCTTGGGCAGCAACGCCAATATTGGTTCACCCGTCATTGAAAATGCTTCCAGCACCCCGGCGACCCTGACTGTGGCGGCGGCATCGAACAGCAATAGCACGAACGGCACAGCCGTCAGCAACACGTACGCCGGGGTATTGCGCGACGGAACGGGCGGCGGCTCACTAGGCCTGCAGATCACGGTAGGCACGCTCACACTTAGCGGCATCAACACCTATACCGGCGACACCACGGTCACCGCGGGGATTCTGGCGGTCAACGGCACCTCGCTCGCCGATTCCGGCAAGCTGGTCATCACCGGCGCCAATGGCATACCAATTGCCGATATTCCAGTATCGGCCAACC
>JBAXCM010000369.1:0-4998 GCA_037141475.1 Verrucomicrobiota bacterium
AGCGCCGCAAGCGATTTTGCCCCACCTAAACTGTGCCCGTAAGAAACCAACTTGTCCCCATTCACATCGCTCCGCGTCTTCACATACGCAAAGGCCGCCCTCACATCATCGACCATCCCTCGCCGGTCCACCGCCCCACCGGATGCCCCAAACCCCCGGTAATCGTACGTCAACACGTTGTAGCCAGCCTCCGCAAACCACATGACAAACCCCAAGTGATGACCGATCGATCCCGTATTGCCATGCGAAAATACCACGGTCGCCTTCGCCGCCTTCCCCTGTGCCGGCATGAACCATGCGTGCAGCTTCGTCCCATCCTTTGATTTGAAATTCACATCCTCGTACTTCAATCCCCAGTCCTGAGGGGTGGCTGGAACATCGTGAGTCGGAAAATAAAATAACTGGTTGCCACCATGTTTTCCTAACAAAGCTTCCGCTAGCCGCGACAAATCATCGCTTACCCCCTGCGGTTTTGGCATGGCTTCCTCGCCACACGCCAGCCCGATCACCCCCAGCCACATCAGCAATGCTCCAAAGCGCATGCCTGAGTCAACCGTCACCCAGCGGCTTTGTCCACAAAAACCTGTGCTCATTGCAGGCACACTGGAATGATGACGAATGGTTTGATTCTCTCGCACCGCCCTCAATTGCATATTCGTGATCATTCGTGATATTTGTGGCCAAAAATTCGGATCATGCAGTAATCCCCCACGCAAGTCACTTGAATGTCCATCGCGCCTTCGGCGACATTCAGTTCATCGGAGTCATGGTGCATCAACAATGCCCTCCGACAAACCGGATGATTCACTTGGCAAGGCGCGGTGGATCGGTATGCTCGGCGGCACGCCATGTCAGCCCCGAATCCCGCCTCTTGCCCGACGATCGGAATCGATCTTGGAACCACGAACAGCCTGGTTGCGGTGTTTGAAAACGGCCAGCCGCGCACCTTGGCCAACGAGTTCGGTGAGGAATTGACGCCTAGCGTGGTGGCAGTGGCCGAAGACGGACAACTGCTGGTAGGACGCGCGGCGAAGGACCGGTTGATCGTCGCGCCGGGGTCAGGGCAGGCGTGTTTCAAGCGCGACATGGGCACCAGCGCCGAGTACCGGTTTGGCGGCAAGAGTTGGAGCCCGATCGTGTGCTCGGCCGTCGTGCTCGGGGAGATGAAACGCATCGCCGAGTTGCACCTTGGTGCGGTGCCGCAGCGCGCGGTGATCACCGTGCCTGCCTACTTTCATGACCAACAGCGCCAGGCCACCATTGAAGCCGCCCAAATTGCCGGGCTCAGCGTTGAGAGGATCATCAATGAACCCACGGCTGCGGCGCTGGCCTATGGTTACAGCAACCCCGAGCGGGAAATGCGGATCTTGGTGTTCGACTTGGGCGGCGGCACGTTTGATGTCACCCTCCTTGAAATTTTCGAGGGAGTTGTCGAAGTTCAATCGTCCACCGGCGAAAGCCGACTCGGCGGCGAGGACTACACCGATGCCCTTTGCCTGTGGTTGGAAAATAGGCACCAGTGGCAGCCGCAACCAGCAGCCAGAGGCGCTTGGCGCCAGCGCGTCGAGGTCGCCAAACGCCAACTCTCCGCCAGCGAAACCGCCAGTCTCTATCTGAATGACGGGCTGGTCCAGGTCACCCGCGAGGATTTCCGTGAAGCCACCGCCGCCATTCATGCCCGGCTGCGGCCGATAGTCGCCCGTTGCTTGCGCGACGCAGGACTGCAGGCTGTCGCCCTTGATGATATTTTGTTAGTTGGCGGAGCCAGTCGGATGCTGGTGGTCCGTGATTTCATCCAGGACGAATTGAAGCGCATCTCCAGCCTGAAGATTGATCCCGACCGGGTGGTGGCGCTGGGAGCGGCAGTGCAGGCCGGGCTGTGTGCGAATGACAGCGCGGTGGCCGACATTGTGCTCACCGACGTCTGCCCTCACACGCTGGGGATTGAAATGTCCAAGGAGTTGGCCTACGGCCAGTCCGAACCCGGTTACTTTGCACCGATCATTGACCGCAACACAACCGTGCCGGTTAGCCGCAGCAAGTTGTTTCACACACTCCATCCGCAGCAGGACCACATCGAGGTGCGCGTGTTCCAAGGTGAGGCGCGACTGACCCGCGACAATCAGAAGATCGGCGAAATCAGCATAACCGGCGGACTGCGCCACCAACCGGGATTGCATCGCCCCGGCGAGGTGGACATTCGGTTTTCCTACGATATGAACGGAATTCTGGAAGTGGAGGTGACCGTGCTGGCCACCGGCAAGAAACAAAGCCACGTCATCGAGCAACGCCCCGGTTGCCTCAGCCAGCGCGAGATCCAGGCGGCCATAGCCCGCCTGCAACCGCTCAAACTCCACCCACGCGACCTGCTGCCTAACCGCGCCCGCCTCGAACGCGCCGGGCGCGTCTATGCGGAGTTGGTCGGCCCGGCACGCGAGCATCTCAATGCCGTCACTGATCAGTTCGAGGCGGCACTCGAGTCTCGTGACGATTTGGCGATCAAACAGGCAGCCGCCGTGTTAGATAGTTTTCTCCGCGGCTTTTTCGAACATGAGGGCGAGGCACCGGCAGAGCCACCGGCTGTCCCCTGACTTCCATCCCCCCCACCGGCCATGCATTGGAAAATCCTTGATCTGGACCGCGCCCAAACAAGCGTCAAGGACGTCAAACGAGCCTATGCCCAGCGCTTGAAAAATTGCAGGCCGGACCAGGATCCGGTGGGTTTCAGGCGGCTGCACGACGCCTATCAGGACGCCCTGAGCGAGCTGGAATGGCGCTCGCAAGCTGTTCCCTTTCCCGCGTCGGCGTCGTTTCCCGTCGTCACGACAGATATCTCGAAGGCACCCACCGAGGGTTCCTCGGCAGATTGTCCGGCACCGCCTGCCGCCACTGACGCCTCGGAGCCCCCTGAAGCAACCGCCACCGCCATCTCTCATATCGCGGTTTCAGCAGGAGCTGCCAGGATGTTAGAGGCGCTCGATCGATTGGACAATGCCTTGAAAAACGATTTGCCGGAGGTGGCGGAACGCGTTCGCGAGGCCGAGGTGGTTCTGTTTGAGAATCCAGACGAGGTCGGCCGTTGGGGGCAGATCATGAGCCAACTCATCTCCAAGCACGGCAACCACCCCCATCTGCGCCTCGGCCCCGAAACCCTGCTTTTTGAACTCGAACATGAATCGATGTGGGCTACCCTAGCCGTGATCGACCGCCTCGCAAAAAGTGAAAATATCACCGGTATCAACGGCTTGGCTCAGCTATTTCTGCGGCACAAGCAACGCATCAGCACCCGCGCAGGTGGTGCCGCCGCCACCCACCTTGCCTGTGCCGCCGCCACTCGTGCCAGGGACAAAGTCGGGCCATTGGCAGATATGGCCTATCAAAATCTGGCAAGCGGTGAGCGCGATTTGGCCATGCGCCACATCGACGAGTTAGCGGTCAAAAGCGACCACGAAGACCCGCGAGGCCCTCAGCCACGGCGGGTGAGGCACTACCAGCAGCTTGGGGCGGCCGGGCCATCGCGGGGGATTCCTTGGAGAATCCTTTTATTCTGCATTTTTCCCATGATCAAACTTCTGATGCTCATCACCGGAGGCGACCACTCGTCCCAGCCCGTCCATTACCCCATATACTACCGCGGCACCGAACGACTCACGCCCATCAGCTCCGAGGAAATGTCCAGATTGCTCGATAAACCGGCGATCGATGCGCCACCCAAGGATTGGGAGGAGTACAACAAACGTCACGAATCTGCTCGGGGCAGGTCTTTCCAAACCACCCCACCGAGCGGCAACAACCCAGGGCCAGACTCAGGTGCCAAACCGGACATGAAGCAGACGCAAGAACCGCCTCCAGCTAACAAATAATCACATAACTCAGGGTGAAGAAGCCCTCACCCACAACGAAACTTTGCAAATTTCCCAAAATCCCTGAAACAGCCACTCGCTGCCACCCGTAATCTCACGGCTTTCCCCTGCTGACGGGGGACTCGCCAATCTCACACTCATGCAAGCCACAAGACGCCAATTTTTGAAAACCACGGCCTTGGCCTTGGGAATGCCGACGATTATTCCAGCCTCAGCGCTTGGAAAGAACGGGGCGGTGGCCCCAAGCAACCGCATTGTGATGGGTGCCATCGGCATTGGTCCGCGTGGGCGGGAGGATCTTGGGGCGTTTCTCAAGCAGCCAGACGTCCAGTTTGTGGCCATCGCCGACGTGCAGGAGGAACGCCGCGAAATTGTCCGCCGCATGGCTAACAAGCAATACGGCAACGAGGATTGCACCAAGACCCGCGACATGTTTGAAGTGCTCGGCCGGAGTGATATCGACGCGGTGCTCATCGCCACCGGCGACCACTGGCACGCCTTGGGCATTATCCTCGCCTCCAAAGCTGGCAAGGATATCTATTGCGAAAAACCTTGCAGCATGACCATCCGCGAAAGCCAGGAACTCGCCGATGCCGTTAATCGCTATGGCCGCGTGTTCCAAGCCGGCACCCAGCGCCGCAACGTCGATAACTTCCGCTTCGCCGCCGAATTGGCCCGCAGTGGCAAACTCGGAAAAATACACACCGTCCACGCCTCAATCCTCCACCTGGAGGAAAGCCACGAGTGGCTGCCGGCGGAGACCGAGCCGGCGATCGATGTGGTCGACTGGGACCGTTGGTTAGGCCCAGCGCCTTGGCGGCCCTACAACAAGGCGTACGTCCAGGGTCGCTGGCGCGGGTACTACGATTTTCATGGTGGTGCGGCGTTGCCCGAATGGGGGGCTCACACCGTCGATATTTGCCAGTGGGCAGCCAATGCCGACGACACCACGCCGGTTGAATTTGAAAATGAGGGCGAAGTCATTCATGCCCGCTATGCCAACGGCGTGAAGATGGTCATGCGTCTGGCCGGTTTCAATGGTGAGGGCAAATGGGTGGTGCCGGGGACCTGTCCGGTGCGCTTCGAAGGTGACGAGGGCTGGGTGGAGGCGGCCGATTCCGGCAAGCTTGCTGTC
>JBAXCM010000370.1:0-4995 GCA_037141475.1 Verrucomicrobiota bacterium
GGCGACGAACTGTCGTCGAGGTGCGAGTCAATGTCGGCAATCGTTCCCGGCAGCGTCAGATCCGGTGCCTGCGTCACGACGGAAACGGTGTATGCCTTGGTGCTGCCATCATTGGCGGTGACGGTATAGGTCACCGGATTTGTGAAGTTGTGGCTGCTGCCGGAAGCCGGGCTGATGGTGGCCATCAGGGACAGGGTGAAGGTTGGCGCGAGGTTCAGGCGACTCTGGGATGATGGCACACCGAGCACGATGCTGGTGCCGTCGATCAAGGGCGCGCCCAGCGAGCCAAAGTTGCAGGCAAGAATGTCCTTGGCCGAGTTTTCAATCAAGGTCACCGCTACGGTATAGGTCTTGGTACCGTTGATGACATAGGTCTGCGGGGTGGTGAAGTTCCTAACCGTTCCGGAGGCGGGCACGCCAGTGGCGCCGGTGACCGTGGTGTAGGTGGGTGCCAAGGCCGTGACGTCGGTGCCGCTGGGAAGAATGACGCCGATGGCGGTGCCCTCGATCACGGTGGCTGACGGGCCGGGAAACGTGAATGTCACGATGTCGTTGGGATTGGCAATCTGGACGGGCATGGCGTCCGAGGTGCTTGCGGTGTTGCCCGGGTCGCCCGCATATTGTGCCGTGATGGAATAGGTGCCCAAGGCAAGGCTGCTGGTGGTTAGGCTGGCTTGAGCACTCGCGTTGAGGGTGGAAGTGCCAAGCGACGTCGTGCCGGCAAAAAAGGTCACGCTGCCTCTGGGCGCGGTGCCCAACACGGTGGCGGTGAAAGTGAGAGCCGAACCGACTGCGGCGGGCGTGCTGCCAGCGGTTATAGCCAACTCCGTGGTGGAGGTGGTTGCGGGGAGGTAGGCGGTGCTCAGTCCGAATTTCCTCGTCAGATAGCCACCCACCTTGGTTTCATCGTTAGCGGAAAGCGCCGCATCGTAACCGATGATCTCGGCCACGTCGAAGTCCATCGTGCCGAGCGTCTCTTCCTTCCCGATCTGGTAATAGGGGAAGCTTGCAAAAGTGGCCACCCCATCGTTATCGACGGTGATCTTGAGAACCATGTAGTCGGTGATCGTACCAAGCATGAACCTTGGAGGATTTCCCCCGGGTCCTGCGGCATTGGAGACCGGTGTTCCATTCTTGGAAACAGCCACCGGGAAGTGATCTTGCCAGAATCCGGTTGAGCTACCGTCGGGGTACATATCGTAAGCGGACCCCCGCACTTGGAGAAAGCCGCCAACCCGGCCGAGGAAGCAGCCGCCGCTATTCCAGGTGGCGTGGGGCGAACGCACCACGACGTATTGTTCCTTTACAATGGAGGCAAAGGGCAATGCACTGCCCAGATACGTATTGCCGCCCCTCAGATGCACGGCCGGCAAACCATTCACATCGCTCGCCACCAGCGTCGGCGTGCCGCTGGCGGTGGTGGCGTCATGCCCGTTGCCGGATTGGTCATTCCACTTGGTCACGTTACCGCCGCTGGCGGTAACGCCTTGGGCGGCATCATACCAGCAAGCCACGTTAGCGTTGGCGACCGAGGGCGGAGCCCCGGCGACGATCTTCAAACTTCCCGCGACGCCGGTGAAGCTGTAGTTGGCCGCAGCCATGGGACTTGCGTCGTTGGTGATGGGGTAATTCCCAGCCGGCGAGTTGGTGTCGGCGGCAGTTCCCAGATCCGGCGCATCCATCACCCCTGCCGACGTGGCGTTCTCGCCATTTTGGAAGCCGGAAATCATATAAGTGAAGGCCGGGTTGGCGTCGCCAGGGCTACGGATCTTGTTGTCTGCGGTCACCGTCAACACCGCCTGGTTCACCGTTTGAGACTTCGCGGCGGCGTCACTCGCAAGAAAAACACCGAAGCCGCTGTAGTGGGCGGTGATCGAATGGGCAGGTACCGTTAGCAGGGTGGTACTGTAACTGGCCGCGCCGGTGCTGGTGTTGACCGCCACCGGCATGCCCAGCGGATTGCCATCGGAATAGAACTGCACCGTGCCGCCGTTGGGCTTCGGTGCAACCGTCGCGGTGAATGTTGCCGTCTGGCCATACGTGGAGGTGCCGGACGTGCCGAGCGTGGTTGCGGTTGAGGTGGGGGCGGCCACAGTAAAGGTGTTGGTCGCGGAGGTGGCCGTGGCCGGCGTCGGGCTGGCACTGTCGGTGACCGTGGCATAAACCTGATAGCTTCCACTCGCCAGTGTGCCAAGGTCTTGGGTGAAGGTCGGCCCGGCCGCGGTCTGGGGGCTGCCCACAGGAGCAGCCGCGCCGGCACCCGATTTCTGATAGAATCTGACGGTATATGGAGCGGTACCACTCTGCGCCGTCGCGCTGACCGTCACATCCGCGCCGAACGGAAACGCCTGATTATTCGTCGGGCTGGTGATATTCGCGGTCAAGGCGAGCGGAGCATAGGTCGTGACAAGGTGATATTTTTGCGCGAGGTAGCTGCCCACGGCACCTTCCTCACCCGTCGTCAACGTCCTTGTGTAAATCAAAATCTCGGCGATGTCGCCACTGAAATAATTGTTAGTTCCGCTCTCCCTACCGAAGAGAATCTGGTAACTGTTGCGCGTGGCGGTCGATCCGGTGGCACTGGTCGAAGTGGTTCCGTCCACCGAGAGTCTCACGGCACCACCGTTGGTGCCGTCCCAACTGTAGATGGCGACGTGGCCGATATTCAGAGACTGGGCAGCGCTATAGAGGGTGTGGTCACCATTGCCAATGCCCGCCCCCACTTTCGAATTACCGTTCCAGGCCAGACCCCAATCTTGAGTAACGCCGGGTTGTTCGGCGTCCACCAGACCGGAGTTCTGATACCACTGGCCGTCGGTGCCAGCGCCGGCCGCGTGAGGCTTGAAGACCACCGCGACGCTGAATTGCTGTTTGCCACTTATCGGGCTGTCGCTCGCGGCCACTTTAAGATCCTGGGAGCCGCTAAACGTCACGACATTGAGACCGTTCAACGCACCGGTCGTCAGGGTCGGGCTTGCGTTGTCGGTGGTGGCGTTCTTGGAGGCCACCAAATCCGTCCACGAGCTTACCGGATCCCCAGTGTTACCCACAAGTTGCGACGCGTCGAAGCACAGCGCAAGGCCGCTGGTAACGGGCGGCAGTGCGTTCGCGGTGGGGCTTGAACCGAGGAACGCCACCCCGACTGCTGTAAGGGCGAGGTGTTGCAGGGTGGAACTGACATGGCGACTGGGCATGGGTTGTTTCATGGTGACCGGGGATGGGTTGTTTCATGGTGACCATGGGGATGGGTTGTTTCATGGTGACCAGGGGCGAATGAGCTTCGGGGGGTTCGCGGGGTACGTCAAACTGAAATCCTAAGAAATTGCTTTGGTGGTGAAGGCCGCTAATAGAGACGGTAGCGGGACCGGAGGGCGGGAAGAATGGGGTTATCCGAGTTCTTTGAATCCCTTTCGCCTCTGCCGGAATTTGCAATGGAGGATCCGATTGAAGCTGGCGCTCTGGTTGAAGTCGAGCTCGCGTTGAAACGTCCCATCTGCTGCTCGTTCACTGCAACCTATCTTTGCTGTTCAAGGACTAGCGAGGTCCTTGCGTGACGCGTGAGTTCACATGGCAGCGAAGTACTCTATTAGAATGCGTTTTCTGGAAGCAAAGATCCATTCGAGCTTGCGGCGCACAAACAAGGCGTGTGCCAGGGCACCGAAGGGCCCGCACGGCAGCGCGTAGTGGACTTTGTCGCACATCGACACACCGTCGGGAACGGCCTCGAACTCGTGCCTGTGTTGCCAGAATTTATACGGGCCGAACCGCTGTTCGTCGATGAACGAGTGCCCCTCGACAACGCATTTGATTTCGGTGACCCAAGTGAGGCGCAGCAATGGGGCGAGTTTCACCCGGTAGGTAATAATTTGACCTTCAAACATCTGGTGTTCGAGAGGGCTGGTGATTTCAAAGCCGATGTCCGCCGGGGTGATTTTCTCAAGATTGGCGGGTGTGGAAAAAAACGCCCAGGCCTCGTTCAGACTGATGGGCAGGGTTTGTTGTTGTTCAAGCGTGTGTATTTTCATGGTGGATGGCGGTTGTCGAGGTGTGACGGATTGATTCCGCACGGACTGCGATTGCACGGATCAGTCCGCTGAAGATGAGCGCATGAACCGGATAGAGAAGATACCAATAGAGCCAGCCCATCAAGCCTTTGGGCGCGTAGAATGCAGTCTGTGACAGCTGGGTGCCACCGTCTTCGCGTGGCTGAGCTTGAAACTGCAGCCACGCTTTTCCGGGTACCTTCATCTCAGCTCGCAGCCGCAGCAGACGGTCGGGTTCCATCGCCTCCACCCGCCAGAAGTCCAAGGCGTCCCCGACCCGCAAATTGTCGCGATCACGCCGCCCGCGGCGCATTCCCACACCACCGAGCATGCGGTCCACCCATCCGCGGATCCGCCACGCCCAATCCATGAACAGCCAGCCGCGTTTGCCTCCTAAACCACTGTACACCGCGTGGACATCGGCCGGCGTCGCAGCTACCCGCACCTGACGGTGCTCTCGGATCATTCCTTCATGGGTTGTCAGAATGACGGGCGGCACATCGCCCTGAGTCGTGCTCAACGCATCAGTCCAAGTGGTTTCGATATGGCTCGCCTCCAACACGGCCAGTGCGCGCGCCACAGACGTCCGGTAGCTGACGGGATGAACGTCAGGAAACCATTGCCGCGCTGACAGATCACGGACGATGTTTTCGTTGCGCAGTCCCTCTATCAGTGGTCTGGCGATGACCGAGGGGATTGGAGTGACCAGATTGACCCACAAGGATGACAGTCGTGGCGTTAGAAACGGGACGGAAATCAGCCAGCGCCGCAGCCCGCGAACATCGGCATAGATTTTCATCATTTCACCGTAGGCAATCACCTCTGCGCCGCCGATCTCGATGATTTTTCCGCTGCTTTCGGGGACGCTGATTGCTGCCGCGAGATAATCCAACACTTCACGGATGCCGATCGGCTGGGTACGGGTGTAAACCCAGCGGGGACAAATCATCAC
>JBAXCM010000371.1:0-4945 GCA_037141475.1 Verrucomicrobiota bacterium
CCGAAGACGGTTCGCCGATGTTGCTCATCGACGTCGAGGATTTCCTGCTCTCGGTGCGCCGACTGGCGGCGGGTGGTCCGCTGCACGGCATCACCTCCGCCGCCGCCGAACTGGGCAAGGCCGCCCGCCAGATCCTGGTCGTCGATGATTCCCTGACCGTGCGCGAACTCGAACGCAAACTGCTCACCTCGCTTGGCTACGCGGTCGAAGTTGCAGTGGATGGCATGGATGGCTGGAACGCCGTCCGCAGCGGCCGGTTCGCCGCCGTGGTCACCGATGTGGACATGCCTCGAATGGATGGCATTGAACTCACCCGACTGATCAAAAACGACGCCCGGTTGCGGGACACGCCGGTCATCATCGTTTCCTACAAGGATCGCGAGGAAGACCGCCTGCGCGGACTCGATGCCGGGGCCGACTATTATCTAACCAAGGGCAGTTTCCAGGATGAGGGCTTGGCCCGCGCCATCGCCGACGTTCTGGGGGAAGATCTTACACCATGAAACTAGGTATCGTCAACGACACGGACATGGCTACCCGAGCCATTGCAACGACTCTCAACACCACCGGCGAGCACCGCGTGCTGTGGACCGCGAGAAGTGGCCCGGAGGCGGTCAAACTCTGTGGGAATGACCCGCCGGACCTGATCCTCATGGATCTGGTGATGCCCGGCATGAACGGCGCCGAAACCACCCGGCAAATCATGCGGACCAGCCCCACCGCGGTACTGATCGTGACGGCTTCCGTCGCCAGCAATTGCGCGCTGGCGTTTGAGGCAATGGGGGCCGGGGCGATGGATGTCATTGCCACACCCTCGCTGAATAGCAGCCGGGGTCGCACCGAGTTCCTGCAGAAGATTGCCCAGATCGGTAGCATCATTGCCGATCACCACAAACCCGCGCCCCCGCCGCGCTGCCAACCCGAAACGCTGTCATGCGCAGTCACCGGGGCTACGGACACGCTCGTGGCCATCGGCTGTTCGGCCGGAGGGCCCGCCGCCATCGCCCATATTCTCGGCCAACTCAAGCCGGTGGGCCCGGCCGCCGTGGTCATTATCCAGCACATTGATGCCCGTTTTGTTGAGGATCTGGCCAAGTGGCTAGCCGGCTTCAGCAAAGATCCGCTCAATTTGGCCACCGAGGGCGATCTCATCGAGCCGGGGCATATTTACCTCGCCGGCAAGGGCGGTCATCTCGAGGCCCACTCCTGCTCGCGGCTGCGCTACGACAGCCATCTCGGCGGGCTGGCCTATCAGCCGTCGGTGGATAAGTTCTTCGCCAGCATCGCCCGCAATTGGCGGGGCCGGGCGCTGGGTGCGGTCCTCACCGGCATGGGCTGCGACGGTCGTGACGGCCTCAGCGCCATGCAGGCCGCCAAGTTCACCACAATCGCTCAAGACGAGGCTTCGTCCGCGCTGTTTGGGATGCCCAAGGCGGCGGCTCCCTACGCCTCCGAAATCCTCTCGCTGACCACCATCGCCCCCCGTCTCAACCGCTGGATTCAAACCGGCAAATAAATCCGTCCATGATCTCACAAACCCAACCCATGCATTTTGAGAGTCCGGTGGCCATGGTACTGCTGGTCGATGACCAGGCCATCATCGGCGAAGCGGTCCGGCGGATCCTGCAAGCCCAGCCTGGCTTCGATTTCCACTATTGTGCGGAGGGGGCGTTGGCCGTCTCCGCCGCCCTCAAGCTGGCCCCCCTGGTCATTTTACAGGATCTGGTGATGCCCGATGCCAACGGGCTGGAACTCGTCAAAGCGTATCGGAGATGTCCGGAACTCCAGCAAACGCCGGTCATCGTCCTCTCCACCAAAGACGATCCCACCGTGAAAAAGGCAGCCTTCGAGGCCGGTGCCAACGATTACATCGTCAAACTCCCCGATCCCATCGAGCTGCTCGCCCGGGTCCGCTACCATGCCAATGCCTGCCTTGCCCACCGTCAACTACACGAGGCGCTGCGGGCCCTGCGCGAAAGCCAGGCCCAGCTCCTGGACCGCAACACCGCATTGGAACGGCTCAACGAACAGAAAAACCGGCTTCTCGGCATGGCGGCCCACGACTTGCGCAACCCGCTCGGGGTGATCCTCGCCTACAGCGACTTTCTGGAAACCGAGGCCTCCAATGTGCTCAGCGTAGATCAAATGGACTTCGTGTCCACCATCAAGACCACCAGCGAGTTCATGCTCCATCTCATCAACGAGCTGCTGGATGTTTCCACGATTGAATCCGGCCAACTCCACCTTGAGTGCGTGCCCACCGATCTGGGCGAACTGGCCCGCCGCAACGTCGCTCTCAACCGTGTGCTGGCGCAGCAGAAGCACATCGATCTGGAATTGACGGTTGGTGCCGCGCTGCCCCTACTCACCCTTGACCGGGGCAAGCTCGAACAGGTACTCAATAATCTCATCGGCAATGCAATCAAGTATTCCTACCCGAACACCCGCATCACTGTCAGCCTCACCAGCGCGGATCGCGATGTGACCGTAGCGGTCAGTGACCAGGGCCAGGGGATCCCGGAGACCGACTTGCCGAAACTCTTCAAAGCCTTCGGCCGGGCCAACGTCAGAACCACGGCGGGCGAGCAAAGCACCGGCCTAGGCCTCGCCATCGCCCGCAAAATCATTGAGGGCCATGGCGGCACGATTGCTGTACAAAGCCAAGTCGGCACCGGTTCCACCTTTTCGTTCCACCTGCCCTGCCCCGCCGCACAGTCGATCTAACTGAATTTTCGGATAACTCGTTGCTGGCTAATATATTTTTGAAATGTTCGCAGTTGGTTTTCACCGACACGCCGAAGAGTTCGGCAATGCGTTTCTGGGTGAGCCAGATGGTTTCATCCTCATAGCGCACTTCCAATAACCGCGCACGTTTCCGGATCATTGTTGAAATCTGCGTTCATCTGTGACATCTGCCGCATAAATGAAAAATGTGTGATTCAGACGGAGAAGCCGAGGATTTGTTCGAGGAGACCTTCGGTTTCAACTTCGAGGTCCGAGATTTCCTTCCCGACATCGGCGAGGTCGCGGAGCGGCTGGTGGGCGTGGAATTTTACGTGATGGTGGGGGGCATAATGATTTCACACGTTCAAGTGAACGCGGAGGATTTAAACCCTTCGGCATCAGTGTGAAAAGTCTGATTTACGTTAGTAGCGACGGTTCCTCAGCAGCACCCAGCAGCAGAGGCGAGAGCTGAGCGAGCCAGGCTGCAAAATCAACGGCAGTAGGGGTGGCTGGCAGATGCTCAGGCTGAAGCAAATTCCAGCGGAATACCAGCTTGTAACCGTCCCAAGTGCCAACCGCACCGCAATCCTGCATCCATTTTGCGGCGCGACGATTGTCATGCAACGTGTAGGCGACCAGTTGTTCAACGCCAGCCCGCATAGCGGTTAGCCACATCACCGCCAACAACAACGTGCCAATGCCGCGGCGCTGGTCTGCGTCGAGGACCATCGCGGAGATTTCCGCCTCGGTCGGATCGGCAGCATTGCGCCACCAACTCGCCCCACCCACGCCGGGAAACCCACGGTCCGGGTCCAACACCACCCATGTCAGATGCTTTTGCGGATTTTGCTCGATCAACCGGTCCAACATGGCGGCTCCGAGCAACTCACCGACGGGCGTCCAAAACCGCTGGTAGCGGCCCTCGGGCGAGAGCCGACGATAGGCTTCCGCGACCGCCGGGCGATCCTCCTCGAGCAGAGCCCGCACGATCACCGGAGTGCCGTCGCGCAGGGCGAGTTCGAGGCGCTCACCCGTCACGTTAGATCAGTCCTTGCTCGCGGAGTTGCTCATCCACCTGATCGTGATCGGGCAGGCCGTCACCACCGTCACGAATCCGCTGGATTTGCCGACGCACCCCGTAACGACTGCGCGGACCGGTGACCAGATCCGCAACGCCATCGACGACAAAGGGCAAAATCGCCACGATGCCGAGCACGCCGAGGCCAACTCCGACACCGCGCCGCGCATTGCGGTGCATCAAATCACTGAGCAAGAGGCCAGCGGCAGCTCCAAACAAAGCAGGGGCTGCCAAGGCACTGGCTTCAATCCACTGGGGGGTTAGGTCCGAACGATCATCTTCCATGGCGCACTTATAGCCAGTGACCGGCCCGCCGACAACCCCTGAAAATAAAATGCGTGGGATTCGCGCTTTTCTGCGGGGGATTTTTCCTCTAAACTGGTGCCGTCATGGCCAATTTGGAAAACACCTACGCACTCATTCTCGCGGGAGGCTCCGGCACCCGCTTCTGGCCGCTGAGCCGCAACGCGCGCCCCAAGCAATTGCTCGACCTCTTCGGCGAGGGCACCCTGCTCGAGCAAACGATTGCCCGCCTCGATGGACTGGTCCCGCCCGAAAACATCCTGATTCTCACCAACGCCCTGCAGGAAGCCGCCGTAAGGGAGATCGCCCACATGCTACCCGCCGCCAATATCGTGGCTGAACCCGCCAAACGCGACACCGCCCCGGCCGTGGCCCTGGGCATCGGCCTGATCGCGGCACGCAACCCGCAAGCACTCATGATGGTGCTGCCATCCGACCAGCTCATTGGCAATATCCCCGCCTATCAATCCGTGATGCGCGACGCCCTTGCATCCGCTGAACTCTCCGACGGCTTGGTGACCGTGGGCATCCGCCCGACGTGGGCCTGCCCGTCCTACGGCTACATCGAACGCGGAAAACCGGCCATCATTCCCGGCCTCAGCGCTGCACATCCGCCGTGCGAAGTGAAACGCTTCCGCGAAAAGCCCGATGCCCACCTAGCGGCCCAATTCCTTGCCAGCGGCGGCTTTACATGGAACGCCGGCATGTTCGTCTGGGCACTACCCACCGTCATCCAACAACTCAACAGTCATGCGCCGGAACTCGCCGCCTTCATCGCCGAGCTGCGCAATACCTCCGACATCCCCTCCACCACCGCCTCCCTCTTCCCCCGCCTCACCC
>JBAXCM010000372.1:0-4918 GCA_037141475.1 Verrucomicrobiota bacterium
GAATACATCCTGCCCCGCCCCTGAAAAGCCCAACCCATTCTATCAACCGGCAGCCAGCGCGCTCATGCGCCGGGAGTTTCTCGGGCTGATGAGCGCGACCCTTGGCTGGACGTTCCTCCCCTGCGCCACGGCTCAAGACGCAAAGGGCCCGGGCGGGAAGGGCCCGGGCGGCACGGGCAAGGGTGACAAGGGCGATGACAAGTCAAAGGCACGCGGCACCGCCTTCCAGGGCGAATACGTCCTGCCCGGAACCTTGGCCGAATTTTCCAAACTTTCCGTGGTACTCGGTCGTGTGACTGACAAAGCTGTGACCGCGAGTGTGCTGGCCAGCGAGCCGATGGAGGGATTTTTCGAGATTGGCACGACCCCTGGCAAGTACGACCGCAAGACCGCAATGACGGTCTTCCGCGCAGGCGAGCCCACCGAGGTGGTCTTCGATGGTCTCAAAACGAACACAGAATATTTTTACCGCCTCAGCTACCGCAAGACCGGCGCCGGTGCCTTCACCCAGCGGGTCGAATGCCGTTTCGCCACCCAGCGTGCGCCGGGATCGACCTTTATTTTCACCATTCAGGGCGATTCACACCCAGAACGACCCCAGAGCAGTCATCCCGATCTCTATGCGCGCACCCTCCAGACGGCCGCCAAGGACCGGCCGGATTTTCATATCTGCATCGGCGATGATTTCAGTGTGGCAAAGATCCGCACGATCACGCCAACATCGCTCGCCGAACCCTACCGGTTGCAACGTCCGTTTCTCGGGCTCATCGGCCAGACCGCTCCGGTCTTTCTGATGAACGGCAACCATGAGCAGGCATCCCTCTTCAATTACAACCAAACCGACGAGCGCCGCGACGTAGCCGTGGGCGTCCAGTTGGCTCGCAACCATCTCTATCCAACACCTGCTCCCGACGCCTTCTACTCCGGAAATCCCGCCGAGTTGAAGGACATCGGACTGCTCAAAAACTACTGCGCCTGGGCCTGGGGCGATGCACTTTTTGTCATCCTCGATAACTACTGGCATTCCTCAGCGCTCGTGGATAGCGGCTTCGGCCCCAAGACGACGGGGGCCAAAGGGGGTGGCGGTGGCGGTGGTGCCAAGGATGAAGATAAGAAAAACCGCGACTGGTGGGATATCACCATCGGCGACGCCCAGTACAAGTGGCTCAAGAAAACCCTCGAATCCAGCAAGGCAAAATACAAATTTGTCTTCGCCCACCATGTCCTCGGTTCCGGTCGCGGCGGTGTTGACGAGGCAGACCTCTACGAATGGGGCGGTCATGGAAAAAAGGGCGATGGCTCGTTCGCCCAAAAACGTCCGGGCTGGGAGCTTCCAATCCACCAACTCATGGTGAAGCACAAGGTGAACATCTTCTTCCAAGGCCACGACCACCTATACTGTCAGCAGGAAAAGGATGGCATTATCTATCAGGAAGTTCCAATGCCCTCCGACCATGGCTACATTGCCTACAACGAGGAACGTTACGCATCCGGCAAGAAACTCCCCAGTTCCGGCTACCTCCGCGTGACCGTCGAGCCCAAGCAGGTGAAGGTTGAATACGTCCGCTCTTTCCTGCCCAAGGACGAGACCGCGGACACCAAACAAGGTTCCGTCGCCCATGCCTATGACGTCAAATCCAAGTTTGCCTAACGACTTTCATGTCAGCGAAGAAATCCGCAAACGCACTCGTTCGTGATCTGTTCCCCTATCTCAGATGAATGATGAAATCGATCACTCCACCACTCATCTTCTCCCTGTTGCTCGGCCCGCTGGCTGGTCTTCACGCCACTGCGCCGGAGCTAAGCCAGTCGTGCTTGCCTGACACCGGACAGACCCATCATTATATGCAATCTTTCGGCGAAAAATCGGATTTCTGTGGCAGGGCACCTTCGTATGCCGACAACGGCGACAGCACGATGACCGACAAGGTGTCCGGACTCAAGGCATTCTTCACCGCCGCACAAGCCGCGAGTTACTAGGCGTCCACTTCGCAGAGCAACCGACCCGAGCGCTCGTGGTTCGTGGACTTCACCACCGGCCTCGTCAGCCATGCCGACAAAACGGATAGGCTTAACGTGCGTGTCGGTGTGGCGGTGTGGCGGAGCCTGGATCCGGGCCGAGGCGTGCAGGGTGTTGGAGAAAGAGCCCATGTCTAACGACCAGTGGTGGGCGGTGAACGGGTTGGGCATTCTGGCGGCCGGCAAACAAGAATATATAAGAACTCCTTTCGATATCCGATGATTCTCGGATCGGCAGCGCTCTTCGCCAATCCCTCCGCTGAGCCTGTCTCAGCGCCCGCCTAACTGCTCAGGGAAATAACCTAACGGTTTAAAAATCCCTTCCTCAAGGGCTATCACGCCTCTCCCTTCCCGACCCTCCAGAAGGCTCGCCACTGTTGTAAACCGAATCAGATTTACTCTTAGGGCTCACAAATGAAGGACACCGGGGGTGGGCAGGCGCAGGCCCTGGTGGGCGAGGATTCTATCAGATTCAGTGTGGGAATTTGGCCAAGCGCTTGACTAGGCCAAGGAACTCGGCGCGGTCGCCGTGAGGGTCGGTGCCAAGAGCTGCGGCAGCTATTGTGCCTGCATCTGAGAATTGGCTATTCCCCAAGCCAACATCCTTTCGCAAGATTAGTGCCGTCAAGGCCACAGCAGTGCCAAAGCGGAAGTCGGCATCCGCCTCGCCAAAGGCGCGGGAAACCCCGGTGAAGGGTCGCTCGATGAGTGTTGATCGTTCACCTTGCGGTGCCTTGTAACGGAGCTTCACGGTGAGCCACTCGGGACTGGCCAAAGAGTCGCTCAAACTGGATTTTCCGGACGGCACTTGTTCCTGGACGGTGGCGTAACGCAGAAACTCGGCGGGTGGCAAATTCCGGCCATCACCAGTTTCAACTTCGTAGAAAGCCGTGACGCTGTGGCCGGCCCCGATGTCCCCCGCATCCGCCTTATCATTTGAGAAATCCTCCTTGCGAAGCATGCGGTTGGCATAACCTAGCAACTTGTATCCACGCACCTGTGCCGGATTGAACTCGACCTGGATTTTCACATCCTTGGCAATGGTAAGCAAGGTGCCCATCATTTGCCGCACAAACACGCGGCGGGCCTCCTCCAGCGAATCGAGATAGCAATAGACGCCGTTGCCCTTGTTGGTGATTGCTTCGAGCATGCCGTCGTTGAGATTGCCCGCACCGACCCCAAGAACCGTTAGGAAGACATTGGTTTTAGCAAAATCCTCGACCATTCGGACGAGGCCGCCGTCGCCCGTGACGCCGACGTTAAAATCCCCGTCGGTGGCGAGGATCACCCGGTTGATGCCACCGGGTTTGAATTGTTCCCTGGCCATCTGATAGGCCAGCTTGATGCCGGCGCCGCCATTGGTTGTGCCGCCCGCCCTGAGGCTATGAAGGGCCGCTGTGATGCGCTCACGGCCTTGCGTGTCGCAGGCGGTGGGTGCCAAAGCCACCCCTTCGGCACCGGCATAGACGACGATTGATAGGGTATCGGACGCATTGAGATCCTCGAGCAGGAGTTCTAGCGATGCGGTGACCAGCGGCAGCTTGCGCGGCTCGTTCATTGAGCCGGAGACGTCCAACAGGAACACGAGATTGGCGGGTGGGCGTTGGGAGCGGCTGATTTCGAGGCCTTTGAGGGCGACGCGGACCAGCTGGTGCTGCGTGTTCCAAGGGCAGGAGGCGTTATCGACATGCACGGCAAAGGGATGCGCGTCTGTCGGCTGAGGGTAGGCATAGTCGAAGTAGTTGACCATTTCCTCGAGGCGCACGGCATCCATCGGAATGCTGCGACCTTCGACGATCATGCGCCGCAGATTGGCATAGGAGGCGCTATCCACATCGATGCTGAAGGTTGAGAGCGGCGCGTCCACGGATGTTTGCCATGGGGTGTCTATCAACTCGGAATATCGTTCGCGGTCCACCGGCGGCGGTTGCGGCCCGGGGGGATGAAATCCGTGTCCCTCGTCAGGTATCAAATTTCGGGCCAGCGGTGGAGGTGGCGGCGGCGGAGGCTGTGGAAAGGGCCTTTCCATGGTATCAGGGCGTCGCTGGCTTTGCATCGGGGTACACTGAGGCAAAATGATCGCTCGGGGAGTTCCTTCGATGAGTTCCGGTGGCAGGTCGGTGGTGAGCAGCACGCCGCCACGGCTGCTGCGTTCGGCTGCAGATTTGTCGGATTTGTCTCCGCAGGCGCTAACCAGCAGGGACACCAAACATAGGATGGATAGATTCGTTTTCATGGTGAGTCATGCGTAATGGAGTCACCCGTTGTTGCCGCCGGACCACCGAAATGTGACATAAAAAAAGCCACGGCGGCTTGCCGTGGCTTTTCATGGCTAGATCAGAAGGAACCTTATTTGCTAGGAATTCCGTAAACTTCCACTTCGATGTAATGATTCATTTCGTTAGATGTATTGCCATTGCTATAGAGGCGGACGTAGCGACCATGAGCACCCTTGCCATCGACGAGGAGGCCGAAGCGAGACTCTACGTATGGGTTGTCCCGGCCAACGCCGAATTTTGCGGAGTTATCGTAATCATTGTTATAGACGGTGGTGACGCCTGTCTTAAACTCTGGATCGTTAGAAATCTGGACGATCACGTCATGATAGGCGCGCCTCTGGGAGTGGTAATGCCACAGCCAGATGGCGTGGATGGCCGCGGATTTTTCCAGATCGATTTGGACCCACTGGAGGCCGTCGAGCAATTCGACGAAGTAGCCTTCGCCAGCCTGTTTATCGCCATCGGTGATGAGGTCGAGCGAACCGATGATCGGGTTGTCATCACTGCTAGTGACTTTCTTTCCTCTGGAAAGGAGGGTTGTGCCCTGGGGAACGTAAAACACGGGTGCCTGATCGGGGGCGTTGATGAGGTTGGGGACGTTCATGGCCTTGGGTGTGCCC
>JBAXCM010000373.1:0-4904 GCA_037141475.1 Verrucomicrobiota bacterium
TCCAGACGGTTGGAGGAATCAACACGTATTCCGGCAACACCACGGTTTCCAATGGTAACTTGAGTGTCAGCGGAATGCTCGACCTTAATGGCAATTCCATATCTATCAATGGCTTGTCGGGTTCCGGCACGCTCACCAGCGGGGTGGCAGGTGCCGTGTCCATCAGCATCGGGGGCAATGACCAAGGGGGTACTTTCTCCGGGGTCATCAGCAATGGCAGTGGCCTCCTGAGTGTTGCAAAAACCGGGGCCGGCTCAATTACTTTGTCAGGTGCGAGTACCTACACCGGCGGTACCACCCTTAGCGGCGGCAGCGTTTCTATCAGCTCAGACGGCAACCTCGGTGCCGCGCCCGGTACGGCCACTCCCAGCAACCTCGTCATCTCTGGCGGTACTCTCGCCACAAGCGCCAGCATGACGCTCAATGCTAACCGCGGCATCGCCGTTGGCCCGGCCAGTGGCAGCGGGACAGGTTCGCTAGCCGTCGGTGGCGGCAGCACCCTCACCTACAGCGGTATCATCGCTAATAATGCCGGGGGCATCGGTGGGCTGACCAAAACGAACACCAGCGGCACCCTTGTCCTTTCCGGTGCCAATGCCTATTCGGGTGACACGACCATCGCCGGGGGATCCTTGCAACTCGGCAACGTCGCTGCTATTCCGTCCGGCTCAGGAAAGGGGAATCTAACGATTGCATCCGGCAGCACCCTCGACCTATTCAATTACAGCCCCACCGTCAATGGCTTGTCTGGCGCTGGAACCATCACGAATTCGCTTGCCGGCACGATCACACTCAGCGTCGGTGGCAACAACGTGTATGGAAGTTTTAGCGGCGTGATCCAAGATGGCAATGGAAGTGTCTCTCTAACAAAAATTGGCATTGGAATCCAGACGGTTGGAGGAATCAACACGTATTCCGGCAACACCACGGTTTCCAATGGGACTCTCCAGCTCGGCATCGCCGCAGCCATCCCGTCCGGTATCGGCAAGGGCAACCTCGTCCTGAATGGCTCGCTGGATCTCGCCGGATTCTCATCCTCTATCAACGGCTTGTCGGGTAACGGGAGCGTCACGAACAGCTCAGTCACTGCCGCTACCCTGACCGCCGGATCCAACGACCAGACCGGGAGTTTTATCGGTAATATCCAAAACGGCACCGGCTCTGTTGCTCTAACGAAAACTGGGGCGGGTACCCTCACTCTATCCGGAAGCAACACCTATTCCGGGGCCACGATCATCAGCAATGGCACTCTGGCCATCGGCAGCACCACCGGCCTCTCACCCAATAGCACGGTCACCATCAACGGCCCGACCGGGTTTCTGGATGTGAACGGATTTAGCGCGACCATGGACGGCTTGCTGGGCACCGGCACCGTCACCAACAACGGTGCCAGCGACGCCACCCTGACGGCCGGGGCGGTCGGGGGCTCCAGCACATTCAGCGGCGTCATTCAGGACGGGAGCAAGGCGATTTCCCTAACTAAGAGCGGGATAGGCACGCTGACCTTGAATGGCATCAACACCTACAGCGGGACCACCACCATTGCCAACGGAACGGTCAGCGTCGCCAATCCTGGACTCGGTGGCAACCTTGGCAGTTCCAGCACTGCGATCATCCTGGGCGATGACAGCCACAAGGGCACTCTTTCCTATAGCAACAACTCGGATTTGAGCTACACCCGCGGCTTAACGGTCAATGCGGGCGGTGGCGAGATGGATATCACCAGCACCGGTAAAACCCTCACCTTGATGACCGGCGGCGTCACCACCTCAGGCACCTTCACCCTCGGCGGCGCGGGCAACGGCGTGGTTAACAGCATCATCTCGGGCAGCGGCGGCTTCACCAAAGCCAATACGGGCACCTTGTTGTTAGGTTCGGCCAACACATACTCCGGGGATACTACGATTTCCTCGGGCGTTTTGCAACTCGGCAATATCGCAGCGCTGCCCTCCGGCATCGGTAATGGCAACCTCATCCTGAATGCCACACTCGACCTCAATAATCTGAGCATCACCATCAACGGCCTGTCAGGCGCGGGCATTCTCACGAACAGCGCAGGTTCGCCGGTCACCCTAACCGCTGGTTCCAACAATGCCGCAGGCAATTTTGCGGGGGTCATTCAAGATGGCAGTGGTGCCACTTATCTAACCAAAATAGGAAGCGGCACGCTGCTCCTCGGCGGCGTTAATACATACTCCGGCAATACCAACATCACGGCCGGCACTTTGCAAATCGGCAACTCCTTTGCCATCGCCTCCGGCTCCAACAAGGGGAATATGTCGCTCGGTTCGAGCGGCACACTCGACCTCAATAGTTTTAACCTGACCCTCAACGGGCTTAGCGGTAGCGGTGTCATTACTAACAATTTTAGCGCGGCGGTCCTAACAGCAGGTGCAAATGATCAGACGTCCAGCTTCGGGGGCAACCTCCACGATGGCAGCGGCGGCACCCTCGGTCTAACCAAGACTGGTGTCGGCACCCTGGCGCTTTCTGGTGCCAACACGTTCTCCGGGGCCACCACCCTGGCAGGCGGCACGTTGTCCATGGGCAGCGACACCGCGCTGTCGTCCCACAGCACGCTCACTGTCAACAATGCCGGCACCCTCGATCTCAACGGCCACCTCATCACCATCGATGGCCTCGCCGGCACCGGCGCAATCATCAACAACAACTCAAGCCCGGTCACCCTGACCACCGGGGCCAGCGGCGGTGGTGGCATCTTCGGCGGCACCATCAATGACGGCACCGGAAAGATCGCCCTAACAAAAACTGGTTCGGGCACGGTGACCTTGTCCAACGTGAACGGCTACACCGGGGGTACCACCGTCACTGGAGGTTTGCTAGCTATTACTTCGACTGGAGCGCTGGGTGCCATTCCCGGCACGGCGACGCCAGGCAATATCGTGCTGAACGGTGGCGGGATTTCCGCCACCAACACGTTTGCAATCAACGCCAATCGTGGCATCACCCTAGGCTCGTCCTCCGGCATCCTCGACGCCGCGCAAAACCAGACGCTCACCTACAATGGGATCCTCGCCGGTTCCGGCGGTCTGACAAAAACCGGCCTCGGAACCCTCACCCTTGGTGGTGCCAACACCTATGTGGGCGACACGGTTGTGAGTGTCGGTGCCCTGCAAATTGGCAATGCCTACGCCATTCCATACGGGACTAACGCTGGTAACCTGAGCTTGGCAGCCGGAACCACCCTCGACCTCAACAGCACCAGCATCACCGTCAACGGCCTGTCGGGCACCGGTTTGGTTAGCAACACCAAAACCGGCGCGGTCACGTTGAGCGCCGGGGCTAACGATAAAACCAGCAGTTTTGGTGGGGTGATTGAAAATGGCAACGGCACGACGGCATTCAACAAGGTTGGTTTGGGGATTCTAAGCCTATCTGGAATAAACACATATACCGGCGGCACCACTATCACCGGCGGCAAACTGAGTGTGGCGAATTCCGCCGCACTCGGCCTGGAAAGTAATTTCCTGACTATCGGCACCGGGGCAACCTTGCAAGTGACCGATTCCTTCAACACCTCACGGGCTACCATTGTGGGTGGCACTGACGGCACCTTCGAGGTGGCGGCTAACAAGACTCTTGAATACACTTCCAGCTCGGTCATCAGCGGTTCGGGGAGTTTGATCAAGACCGGTGACGGGACCCTGTCCCTCAGCGGTGTGGATACCTACACCGGTGGCACAGCCATCAATGGAGGTGTCGTGTGGGCTGGGGCGGATAACAATTTGGGTGACAGCGCGGGTTCGATCAGCTTCGACAGCGGCACGCTGTTCTTCTCGGGCAGTTTTTCAAGCGCTCGAAACATCCTGATCAACAGCGGCGGTGGCACGCTCGATACCGGTGGCAGCGCCGTCACCCTGACTGGCTCGATCAGCGGCACGGGTACTCTGATAAAAAATGGGCTCGGCACGGTGACGCTTAACTCCGCCAGCAATACCTACAGAGGTGCGACATACATCAACAGCGGGGTTTTGCAGGTCAACAACAGTAGCGGAAGTGCCACCGGTAGCGGCGCGGTGACTGTGCAAAGCGGAGGCTCTCTCAGCGGTTTGCCAGCGCAAGGGGGGGCGAGCGCCGGATCCATTACCGGCAACGTACGCATCGCCAGCGGTGGCGCGTTGCTCGCCAGCAGCGGCGACACCCGGACACTGACCCTTGGTGGTCTCACCTTGGATGCGGGCTCGCTGAGTACTTTCCAACTTGGAGCCGTGACTTTCACTCCTGCCATCAATATCACCGGAACCAACGGGTTTGCGCTGCCGGTCTCCTCCGGGCTGAGCACCATCAACATCATTAACACAGGTGCCATGGCGGCCGGGACCTATCATCTGTTCGACTACACGGGTACCGCCTTCTCCACTGACAATTTTGGAAGGCTAACACTAGCTAATATACATACCGGATTGTTCGACATGAGTCTGACAAATAACACGGCCAACACATCTATTGACCTCTCCGTCACCGCCATCACCCAACAATGGAAGTTAGGCGGCAGCGATACTCATTGGAGTTCCACGGCCAACTGGTGGACAGGTATAGTGCCAAACGGTGTCGGGAAGACGGCGCTATTCATTGATAATGATCATGGCAACGGAGGAACCTTTGCGCCGGCTGAATCCGTCACTCTGGATACCAACGTGACGGTCGGTTCCATTGCTTTCAACAATGCCACTACGGCGTTTACGATACAGGCACCGGCGGATCAGACGTTGACCTTGGACGGCGGAACCGGCAACGCCGGCTCAATCCAGATCTTCAGCGCACCTAGCACCGCAAACGGCAACAATGTGATTGCAGCCCCTTTGATCCTGGCTAACAATTTGGTCGCTGGCGTTGCCACCGGCACCTACGGCCTAGACATCAGCGGCCCGATCAGTGGCTCG
>JBAXCM010000374.1:0-4903 GCA_037141475.1 Verrucomicrobiota bacterium
CCAATTGTCTCCAACCATGTCCCTCCTGCAAACGTTTTCGCTCCTGCATCACGCCAGCCACCAAGCGTTTCCCATCGGTAGAAACGGCAGCGTCATCAAACGCGCGAAATTCATCTGCCGCAGCTGGCCCGCCCGCCAGTTCAATCTCCGCTGGTTCCAACTGCTCCGCGACGATGGGTTCCTGCGCCGCCTCGCAGCCCATGACCACCGGATCTATCGAAAACTCTACCGCCCGTACCTGTCCGCCTCCTGGAGCAAACCCCAAACACTCGCCGCCCTCCAGGCTAACTACGCCTTGCTGCAGGCAATCCTCCCCTCTGCCACTCTGGAAAAAATCTTCCTGACCGACGAATTCTGCCTGGCAGAGTGGTCCGCCAACCGTACCTACCGCTTGCATCTAACCCACGATCCACGGTTCTATCAAGAGGGCGAACTCACCCTCAGCCTGCGCTGCCCCGATCTCGGTGAAGGCGAACTCGCCCTGCTCTCTGCCACTCTAGCCCCCACCGGGGACGGTAGCCTGGCCATGTTTATTGGCGGCCTGCAAGGGGCGGATCGAGCGCTGGGTGCCCCGGCCATCAAGGATGCCGGACGGGATTTGCACGGACTGCGGCCCAAGAGCCTCATCGTCATCGCCGCTCAATTGCTCGCCAGACAGTTGGGTTGCCAACACATCTTGGCCACCACCGCCGCCTCCCATGCCTACAGCACCGATGAGCGCCGCCAGTCCGCCGAGCGCCAGAAAATGTTCTTTGACTATGACACATTCTGGCAGGAATGCGATGGCGTGCCCGAGGGCAAGGCCTTCCTGGCTCTGCCTCTAACCAGCGCCCGGCGTCCCCGCGAAGACATGAAGCCGCAGAAGCGCCCGATGTATGCGCGGCGCTACGCCATGCTCGACGAAATTGCCGCCAACCTCGCCCATGCAATCTCCAAAAAAGAATGCCAGCGCCGGCCTACACCCGAGTCTTCAGCCGACCATCAGTTTCCTAACAATGAACCCTAGCAGCGGCAAACGGATCCGGGTCAAATTCCTGTCCAAGTCCCAAGCTTCGGATAACAACTACGACCTGTGGCTCAAACGCTTCCCTAACAGAATTCCTCAGTGGGGTGCCTGCGATTTCATCTTCGACCAACACTGCCACAACTACGATTGGCTGATGGTCTATGACGACCTGCCAAAAAGTGGCGACGAGCGTTTTCCTAACTGGACTGAACAACTCCCAGCTCTCAAGGAAAACTCCCTGCTCATCACCGCCGAGCCTTCCATCATTAAAAACTACGGAAGGTCCTTTGTTAACCAGTTCGGCTGGATCCTCAGCAGCCAAGAGCCTTGGGCCATCAAACATCCGCGGGTGATCCTGTCCCAAACCGGCTACGTCTGGTTCTACGGCGGCACCGGTGCCCGCGGCTCCTATGATGTCCTGGCTAACCAATCCCCGCCGCCCAAGCCCCTGCCCATCTCCACCGTCTGCTCGGACAAACAGATGCGCCACACCCTCCATCATGCCCGCTTCCAGTTTACCCGCGACTTGAAAACCAAACTGCCAGCCCTCGATATCTTCGGCCAAGGCGTGCGCCCCATCGACGACAAGGCCGACGCGCTCGACCCCTACCAGTTGCATCTGGCCATTGAAAACCACGTGTGCCGCCATCATTGGACCGAAAAACTCAGCGATCCGTTCCTCGGCCATTGCCTTCCTCTCTATCATGGTTGCCCTAACACCACTGACTACTTCCCTCCGGAAAGTTTCATCCCTATCAACATCCACAACCTCGATGAAAGCGTCGGGCGCATCCAGCGGGCCCTGCGCGACCAAGAATATGCCACGCGCTTGCCAGCCATTTTGGAGGCCCGGCGACTGATCCTCAATGAGTACGCCCTGTTCCCGCTGGTCGCCCGGCTCATCGAGCAACGCCATCAAATCCGCGGCGATCAACCGCTCTCACCTCACTCAATCTTCAGCCGCCGCGCCGTCCGCCGCAAACCACCTGTCTCCGCCATCCGCGACGCCATCGACAAAACAATCCTCCGCCTCAGACACCGGTTCTCCTAGTCTAGCCACCCACCATGCCCAATCCTGTCAGTTCAGCTCTCTCTGATCAGACCACAGGCGTCTTGCCTGTGAGGGAAGACTGCCCGTCCCGCCTCTCTGCGCATGAGCCGACAGGCTGGAAACCCGTCGTCCATGACAGGCACGATGTCTGTCCTCCCCCCACCGCTCCACGCCTGCGCGTCGCGGTGAGCACCACCGTCGACCACGCTGAAATGGACCGCCTCTGCCCCGCCCGACAGACGCGCTGGGACCACTGCGATTTTCTGCTCAATCCCCCGCGTGGCACAACCTGCGACTACTGGATTGTGTTCGCCGGCAGCCGCGAACGCGACATGATGTGTTGCGATCCCGCTAACACTCTCTTTATCGCCGGTGAACCACCATCCAAAAAAATCTATCCGAAAAAGTTCTACGCGCAGTTCCACCGTGTCGTCAGCAGCCACGCCACCGACCCTCATCCGCGCGTCACCACCAGTGCCCCGGGCTTGAACTGGCACGTCGGCCTGTCCCGCAACGCGGATTGCTACCAGTACGGCTACGATGAACTCAAACAACTCGCTCCGGAGCGCAAATCTAATAAAATATCTGTGGTTTGTTCCAACCTAACCACCACAGCCGGCCAGCGCCAGCGACTGGCCTTGCTCAGCCACCTCAAACATGCGTTAGGCGACGCCATTGTCCACTACGGTCGCGGCTTCACCCCGATCGCCGACAAGATGGAGGCGATTTTGCCGCACCGCTTTCACCTAGTGCTTGAAAACTCCTGTTCACCGGACTATTGGACCGAAAAACTCTCCGACGCCTACCTGGGTTGGGCCTATCCAATTTATGCGGGCTGCAAGAATCTGGGTGACTACTTTCCCGCCGCTGGTTTCACCGCCGTGGACGTCACGCAACCCGAACAGGCGCTTGCCATCATCCGCGATTTACTCGCAACCGCACCAGCCCCGGATGCCGGCGCGATCATGGCCCAATGCCGCGATCTGATATTGGACGTGTACAACCCGTTCGCCCGATTTGCCCATTGGGCACAAATGTTTCATCAAGCAGGCGGCAACGCCCGACCGGTGGCCATTACCACCCACAAAGCGTTCCGGCCATTTCCGCGGGGCCTCATCCACCGTTTGGCCCACCGCTTCAGCTCGGCACCGCCCCCCCAACTGTAGGTAAATTCCTCGCCGTCCACCCGGCGCTTGAAAGCCAACCCGTGGGTAGCTCCTTTGAGAACCAAAGCACCGATCTTGTCAGCTTGAAATGTCCAGTGCAGCTTTTCCCACAAAATTTCGGACGCCGACTGAGGTGTGGCTACCGATTTGGGAGATGAAACTGAAGTCATTGGCGGTGAGAATGCCCAGAAAGGCGTCAGAGGAAATTCGCTTTGCCATGCTGACAGCGAGGGTTCAGGCGAGGGCGAATTCACCGATGGTGACTTCGGAGATGCGCCGGAATCCCTCAGCTCCGATGCCTTGAAATTCATCTGGCCGACCAAACGTGGCCCCATGACAGCCTTCACACCCGGCAGCGGCGCACTTCCTCAGCGATGATGCGCAGGCCGTCACGCACGATGGACCCATCCATGGCGTAGGACACCCGCAAGCATTCATGACGGTGAGGCCAATCTGGGTCGTCGTCGTCACCGAAGAAGAAGTAATGGCCGGAGACGACGAGCACGCCGCGCTGTTTGAGGCGTTCGTAGAGTTGGCTGGCAGTGATGGGCAGGCCGGGAAACCACAACCACAAAAATAAGGCCCCTTCGCTGCGGTGCATGTACCACTCGAAATCCTCGGAGAATTCCTCGAAAGCGGCCTGCCTTGCGAGGCGACATTTTTCCTCATAGTAGGGTTTCACCACATCGCGGCTCAGGCGCAGGATGTCGCCGGACTCGAGCAACGGCAGGATGATTTGCTGGCCGATATTCGGGTTGGCCAAGCCGATGATGGCGCTCATCGAGCCGAGCGCACGAATGATCTCAGGCGGCCCGATGACCATGCCAGTGCGCGTCCCTGGCAGCCCTATTTTGGATAGACTGAGAGTGAGAATCACGTGTTCAGCCCAAAACGGTGTGGCCTCGGCGAAGATGATGCCGGGAAACGGCGCACCGTAGGCATTGTCGAGGATCAGCGGTATGCCGTGCGCCGCCGCTAACCCCGAAAGCCGCGAAACCTCCTCGTCAGTCAGCACATTGCCCGTGGGATTGGTCGGCCGCGAAGCACAAATCGCCGCAATGTCCGGCGTCACCTCCAACTTGTCAAAATCCACCCGGTATTTGAACTCATGCGGCCCGGTCTTCTCAATCAGCGGCGCAACAGCTCGAAATATCCCGCCCGCCACTCCTTGGTTGGCATAGCCGATGTACTCGGGTACCAGCGGAAGCAGGATCTTGCGCCGACTGCCGTCAGCCAATGGTCCTGCTAGCAGGTTGAACAAAAAATAGAACGCGGTTTGGCCGCCACTGGTGACCGCCACGTTTTCCGGACCGATGTCCCAGCCGAACGTGCGCCGCAAAAGCCCCGCCAACGCCTCGAGAAAACGCGGATTGCCGCGCGGCGGGTCGTAGGACGTCAGTGCTCGGTCCAGACCACCGGACTCATCCAATATTTCCTGCAACCGCTGTCGCCACACGGCGTTGATCCCGGGAATCCGGGCGGGCTGGCCTCCGCCAAGCATTTTCACATCCGGTCCGCCACTGGCCAGGGCGTGACCGAGGTCATCCATCAGTTCTTCGATGCCGCTACCACAACCGAGACGACGGCCAAATTGGGAAAATTCGTATTTCATGAGCGCGTGCCGGTTGACCGGCGGCAGTTAGCATCTATAGTCGCAGCTCAAACATCAACCCCAACCAA